>PWZG01000546.1 GCA_003567575.1 PVC group bacterium
GTCATCAGCCGGTCTCGCAGCCGGTTGTTGGGGACCGCCGCGACCGCGGGCGTCACCTCGCGGATTTCGGGCCGGCGCCAGATGTCGGCGCCCTCGGCGGCGATGCGGCGGAGGTCCTCGTCGTAGACCCGGCATTCCAGTTTGCCGTGGCGGTAGGTCATGCTGCCGCGCGTGCCGACCAGCTCGAGCATTTCGTGATGCTTCGGCTCGGTCGTCGAGGCATACACGTAGCCGACCGCGCCGTTGGCGTAGCGCAGCAGCGCCTCGGCCCGGTCCTCGACCTCGATATCGTGCAGGGCGCTGGTGGCGGTGTGCCCGGTGAGCGTCCGCGGCAGCCCGCCGAGCAGCGTGAACAGGTCCATCAGATGAGGCGCCTGATTGATCAACACCCCGCCGCCTTCTCCCTTCCAGGTGGCCCGCCAGGCATTGGCGTCGTAGTAACCTTGCGTACGGAAGTCGGGCAGCGTCAGCAGCGTCCGCACGATCTCGCCCAGGTTCCCCGCGCGGACGAACGCCAGCGCCGCCTCGAAAACCGGATCGAACCGGCACTGGAACATCACCCCCAGCGCCCGCCCCGCCCGGCGCGCGGCGTCCAGCATCCGGTCGGCGGACGACACGGTCTCGGCCATCGGCTTCTCGCAGAGCACGTGAAGCCCGGCCTCGAGGCAGGACTCGACGGTCGGACGGTGCAGCGGATGCGGCGTTGCGACCAGCGCGGCATCGGCCACCCGGGCCGCGATCAGGGCCTCGACCGACGGGAAGGCGGGAACGCCGAACGCACGCCCGGCGGCCTCGGCGGTCGCCGCATGGGCGTCAACCACGGCGGCCAGCCGCATCTCCTCCACCTGTTCGCGCATGGTCTGGCAGTGGGCCCACCCCATGGCGCCCCCCCCGATCACGGCGGTGCGCAACGTCGTCCGCTCGGCGGTCGTCGAGATGCCCGGGCCGGCCTTCATGCGCGCCGGGCCTTGATTGCGTCGGCCTGTTCGGCGACTTTGCGGAAGGCCTCGGCGTACGCCCGGATCGCCTCGGCACGGTCGTGTTTGAACCACGGGGCGCTAAAGGCGATGGATTCGATCGAATCGGTTACCGGAAGGCTGCCCGCCTGTTGCCGCACGTCGCGCTGACCGAAGGCCAGCACGGTGGGCTTGCCCTGATGAAAGATATCCGCCTCGTGAAATAAGGGATGCGTGTAAAGCGGTTTGTTACCGCCGGGCCCGCAGGGGAAGCCCTCGGCGCGAACCGCCGCGCAGAATGCGTCGCATGGCAGTCCGCCGAGTTCCTCGGCCCGGTAGAGGCCGCGGGCGATGTAGCAGGCCCCGGTCGAGCTGTCGGGATGTGATGGTCGGTGCGGCCGGATGCCCGGCACATCGGACAGCAAGTCCCAGAACCGGCCCATGGCGGCCTGTATTTCCCTCACCCGCGCCGGAAAATGGCGCAGTTGGACCCGCCCCATGGCGGCGCAGGTCTGGTTCATCCGGTGTTTGCAGCCGCCCAGCGGCGCGCCCGCGAACCGTCTCAGGCCGGGATCGGTCACCTGGGCATCGGCAACGTTGTAGTTACTGGGAAGACCGGTCCGCTCGTAGTGGCCGAACGCGATACAACGTTCGTAGAGCGCGCGATCGTTGGTCACGATCATTCCCGCCTCGCCAATCGCAAAGCCCTTGCCGCTCATCATGCTCATGGCGGCAATATGGCCTAGCGTCCCGGTCATGCGACCCTTGTCGAGCGAACCGTGCGCGTGCGAGTTGTCCTCGATCACCTTGACACCATGCCGGTTGGCGATGGCCATGATGGCGTCCATGTCGGCCGGATACCCGGTGTAGTGGACGACCACAATGCAACGGGTGCGCGCCGAAATGCGGTGCTCGATGTCATTCGGATCGATGCACAGGGTCTCGCGGTCGATGTCGGCGAAGTGAACCGTCGCGCCGAGATGCAGTGCCGGCACGGCGCTCGCCCAGTAGGTGAGGCCGGGACAGATGATCTCGTCGCCCGCTCCGACACCGCACGCCCACATGGCGGCCAGCAGGGCAGCCGTTCCGTTGCAGCAGCCGAGGGCGTAAGCCGTGCCGTTGTAGGCCGCCCATTCGCGTTCGAATTCCTTGGTAATGTCGGTGCCGGACATCGAACGGTTCCGGAGCACGTCCGTGACGGCGGCGATATCCTCGTCCGTGACTATGGGCCAGTCGAAGAGGTCGCCCGGCTCGTCCGTGATGGCCGGAGGCCCTCCGAGGATGGCCGGTTTCGAGCCGGCAACCGTGGCGCGGACGGAAGGGAATGATTTCATGATGCTCCTTTCAAGCGGTAAACGTGTTCGACCTTGGCGAACGCGGCCGCGATGTCGGCCACCTCGGTCTCGCCGCAGTTCTCGTGAATGCTCATGCGGAAATGGGTGGCATCGGTTGCGAGGGCGTTCGGCAAGTCGTACACGGCGAGCGCATCGCCGCCGTATTGCGGATCGGTCCACGGAAATCCGCTCGTTCCGAACACGCGATGGCCGCGACACCACCCGGCAATCGCCGGCGTGTGCAGGTAGGAGGCCTCGCAGGGAATCCCCTCGGCCCGAATCGCCGCGACAAAGGCTGCCTTGTCGCAGCGCAGCCGCGCGATGTCAATCCGGAAGAAAAGGAACCAGCAGGCATTTTCGCAATCGGGCGGCGCTTCGACCACTCGCACCGTTTCGAATTTGCGGCAGGCCTGGCTCAACGAGGTGGCGAACCGCTGCCGCCGGGCGAGGAAGCCGGGTAGTTTGCGGAGTTGCACGCGTCCGATGGCGCAGGCCAGCTCATCGCTGTTCAGGTTCAGCGCCGCCACCACGTTGTCGCTGCCGGGCGGCAAGCCAAACGGCTTGCCGCGGTCGGACATCCAGCGAATCTTGCGGTAGCGTTGTTCGTCGCGGGTGAACACGATCCCGCCCTGTCCGCCGGTGGCATGATGCTTGCCGTACATGGTGGAAAAGGCGGCGATGTCGCCCAGCGTGCCGACCGGACGTCCGCGGTAAACGGCGCCGTGCGCCTGGGCGCAGTCCTCGACCACGGGCAGACCGCGCGCGCGCGCCAGTTCGAGTATCGGATCCATATCGCAGGGAATGCCGGCGATGTGGGCCACGAGAATCGCGCGCGTTCGCGGCGTCAGCCGGGCGGCGACCCGGTCGGCGTCGGTGTTGTACGATCCCGGCGCCGTGTCGGCCGGCACGGGGATACACCCCATCAGCGGCACCGGCATGACGCCACCCGGATCGGTAATGGGCGGCACGACAATTTCGGTAAAGGGTTCGATTTCCAGCGCGCGTAACGCGACATGGACCGCTGTCGTACCCGAGTTGACCGCGTCGGCATAGCCGCCGCCGATAAACGCCGAAAACTCGGCGCAATAGGCTTGCTCCTCGGGTCCGTTGTAGCCGAACGCTTCGCCCGCTTCGATGGCGCGATCGAACACGTCGATCGCCGCCTGTTTCTCTTCGACAGCAAAAAGCCGCCGCCGCGGCCAGGGTGTCGTACGCACAGGCGTACCGCCATCCACCGCCAATATTCGATTATCCATAGGTTCTCCCATCCCGCTAGATGCATATCCGCGTGTTCGACCCCCATCATGCCTGAAACAGCCGCCGGGCGCCATATCAATCATTGCGGTTGAGGTGTGAAATCTTGCGGTAAAGCGTCGGCGGCTTCCCCGTAAGCCGTTTGAAACTGCGGTTGAACAGTGCGAAGTCGGAAAATCCCACCTGCTGCGCCACCGCATCAACGGTCAGAGCCGGCTGCTCCAGAAGGATGCGCCGCGCCTCTGCGATGCGGCGCTGCAGGATGTACTGCTTGACGCTCAGCCCCGTATCGCGCTTGAACATGTGCGCCAGATGATACTGCGAATAGCCTGCCTCGCGCGCCAACGCCTGCAGGGTGAGAGCCTCAGCAAAGCGTTTCTCTATCTCGGTGGCGCACCAGGCGACCAGTGCGTTCGTTCTCTGGCCACCGGCTGCGGCGGCGGTCCCCTGCGCCTGCGCCGCACGGCGGATGAGTAAGAAAAGAAGGCGGAGATGAAGTGTCAGCACAGCCTGCCAAAACGGCTTCCGCGCATCGCTTTCGTAGGCCAGGGTGCGAAAGATCGATTCGACCGCCGTCAGGTCGTGATTGCCCAGGGCCAGCATGCACGGGACTCCCGCCGGCATCCGGAATGACGCCGACGCGCGCCCAAACCGGCCGGGCCAGAACATCAGCGTGTACTTTTCGATCACGGTGCCCGGCTGCGGAACGAAGCGATGGGTCAGGCGAGGCGGAATCAGGACCAGCGTGTTTTTGCGAAATGGAACGTGGCGGTCACGGATAAAGTAGGCGCCGGCGCCACGCTGGATAAGGTGCATCTCGAATTCCCGGTGGTGTTCCAGCGTCGTGGGCCGGGCCGTTTGCGATCTCGGCAAATGGACGACCAACGGGGAATCGACGGCAAGAATAGCCGGCGAGTCCGAAGGCGGTGCCTGCGTCGGGGGCGCCGGCGGTTTCTTACCGTTTCCGCTGGTTTTTCGGGCCATGTTTAATCGTTCCCTTGGTTGCGGCGTTGCGTGCGCCGCCGCTAGAACCGCTCGGTAAAACCGCCTTCCTTCTCGAAGGCATCGGCTTGCGCGTCCATTTGATTACCGATACACGATATGCCGCACCGGGATCGCGCCTGCAATCACATCTAGAAACGGTTTCCCATCGCGTACGCCGACGGTTCCGTATCCGGTCGCCGTGCAAAGGAAGGCCCGGAAGTCGCCCTTGACCGCCGGCTGCAGATACAGCGTCTGCTCGACCGCGTCGTAGCGGGCGCCGCTCAAGGCCTGCAACAAACCATAGGACGCCATGGCGCGGGCATACCAATGACCGCACTCGTATTCGTCGAACGGATTGCGCCATTGGCCGTCGTAGCGTTGGCGGATGGCGCGCACGATCGTCAGCCCCTCCTCGATCCGGCCGGTCATGATCAGATGGGATGCCACCTGATATTCGATACCGGTCCATACTTCGTCGCTGTACACGAACGGCAACGCCGGTTTTTCCCCGTTCGGCCAGGAACAGAGCAGCAAACCGGATTCCTGGGGAAAGGCGTAGCCGGGCCGTTGCGGATTGGCATGATCCGTCAACGATTCCCGGAAGTTGTGTTTGAATACCGAGTCGAGGTGCTTGGCGGTCTTGTTCTCGTCCACCACCGGCCCCAGGCCGCAGCAACGCGCGATCCAGTCGCCGAGTACGCCGTCGGACAGGCATCCGCCGTCGTACTGGTACTTCGGCCCTTCACGCTGGAGGATGGCGACCGCCTCGGGCGTGTACCCCATCGAATTTATCTGCGCCGGATTGTTGACCGGATCGCCGGCGCGCAGTTCCGTCCACTGAACCTTCTGGATGAACCAATCTCCATTCCACAAGATGGTTTCCATAGTCTGGCGGCCGCAAGCGAATAACGTCTCGTAACATGCGACATCTTCGCCCAGCGCACGCCCCATGGCGATGATCGCCGCCAGCGCGCCGAGGTAGAAGCTGGTACACATGCCGTCGGCGCCCCAGAACTCGATGTCGTAGGTATTGTGGTGCGGTTCGAGCAGGGTACCGCTGCGATCCGGATCCCAGGTAGCGATACAATACTCGAGGCTTTGCCTGGCCGCCGGCCAGAGTGTACGCATCCAGTCCGTATCACCGCTGATCCGCCACTCGCGGTACAGTTTCATCAAGCCGCCGAGCTGACCATCGGCCGCGGCGTGGAAGCCGTGGTCCGTCGGGCCGATCGGTAAGGACGCACGGAAGGTCTGATGCCCCCTTTCGTCCTGACTGACCAGAAACTCTGTTTCACGCAGGGTACGTTCGAGTTCCGGAAACAGATGCGGCAGCGCCTGGGCGTAGTTCCAGACGTGCGTGCATGTGCCGTGACAGCATCCACTGCCGCCGCAACAACCCTCCCAGCCCCAGAACCGTCCGTCAGTCTGGCGAAGACAGGTCGGCGACTTGAGAATCGCCAGATTTGCGGCAACGGACTCGACAATTTCGACAGGCAGGGTCGTATCGTGGAAGCAGTCGCTGAACCTGACACTGGCGGCACGCAAACGCGTGTAGTTTTCACGCCAGAATTCCGTCACCGCCTCGATGCCGGTGAAACGGGCGGCATACCACGGCTCATATGTCGGCTGGATGGTCGCGGGTTGGTCGCGCCCGCAATCGCCGGCCGGTGCGTTCGAAACCGGGGCACCTATTCGAACGGCACTGCGCGGCACGTACCAGGCGAACATCAGGCATAAGGTCTTCTCCGCCCCGGCTTCCAGGGAAAACGGTACGTAAAGGCTGCCGCCGCTCCCCGGCGCGCCATCGGCATGGGGCGACTGCGATACCACGTCGCCGGCCGCCACATGGTTCCAATTCATGGTAAGGGCGTCGAACCAACCGCCGCGAAACCAGGCGGCATCCACAACCGTCGCCGCGTCATCGGTAAAAGCCGCGAACGCACCTTCGGCCTCCGGGTGATCCGGCAACGCGGACTGCTCCAGCACAAAACCGCCTGCCGTGGTCCCAATCCGCGCCCCGTCCCCGATCTTCATGAAATTGGCCGCATGAAAAGAGAACACGGCCTCGATCATTTGCAGGGACCGATTGACGAAGCGGTATTCGAGCGCCGCGGCCGGCAGACTCGAATCGTCGGCCGCACCCGGAGTAAACGGACTCCATCCGGTCAGTTCCGCCGTCACAGTCATGGTCGGATCGGACAGCGACACCGTGGCGAAGGGAAAACGCGCCCGGAACGATGCCTCGGCGAAGCGAGGCAGACCGTAAGTCCGCCCCTTAAGGCCGTTGCCCGGCTCACCGCTTTGACAGCCGAACGCCTTCCACATCGGCACCGGACCTTCCATGACACGCGCGGTCTTCGTGCCTGCGACATGCAATGCCGCGAACATCTGCGGCTCGTGGGTGACCTCGGGCCGATGGCGAAGCGACACGTGCGAGAGCGCCCCCGTGCCTTCCAGGCAGAGCATACCCGCGCCAATGCCGCCCAGGGGAAAAGCCACGCGATCCAAATGCACATCCCGGCGAGTCGTTTGATCGGTACATGAAACGTTGCTGTTTTGATCCATGAGTGTTCCTTCTTTTTTCATATATATTCCCTCGCAACCGTTCAGGTAATTCGAAGTCATGCGGTGGTTCCATTCTTGACCGGGATTTGCGTGGCGGCGGCGACCTTCGTTATCCAGGCATCCACCATCCCCGCATCGGGGAAAGTGCCCAACAACAACGGGTTAGTCTTGCCGAGCCGCTCGTTCTTGGCCTTGCCGAGCGGGTGGTATGGCATGAGATGGACTTCGCGGATATGGTCGAGCCGGCCGGCCAAGGCAGCGATGCCCGCGAAATGATCGTCGCGCGTATTTAGGCCGGGAATGATCGGGCAGCGCAAGATGGTTTTCGCGCCGAGCCGGTCGAGGCGCAGCAGATTCTCGACAATACCTTCCCGCGGTACGCCGGTGTACTCGCGATGGCGAACAGTATCGGTCTCCTTGTAATCGTAGAGAAACAGATCCACGAACGGCATGAGTTGTTCGAGGTATTCGAACGGCGCATAGCCGCAAGTCTCGATGCAGGTATGCAGCCCCCGCCGTTTGGCCTCCTGAAACAAGGCGAACGTGAATTCGAACTGAAACAACGGCTCGCCGCCGGATACGGTCATACCGCCGCCGGAGGTTTCGTAAAACGCCCGGTCCTTCTCGACATCCTCGATTACGTTGTCCACACTCGTCTCCCGCCCAATCCGCTCAATGGCGCCTGCGTAGCACTTATCCGCGCAGATGCCGCAGCGCCGGCACCGGGTGCGATCGAATCTCCGCTCACCAGTGCTATCCAATACGTGGTTATTCATCGGACAGGCCTTGAAGCAGTGACCGCAGCCGGTACACTTGGACGGGATAAAAGAGATTTCCGGATAGGCTTCCAGGGATTCCGGGTTATGACACCACGGACAACGCAAAGCGCAGCCCTTGAGAAAGACCGTAGTCCGAATTCCCGGGCCGTCGTGGATGGAGAATTTCTGAATGTCGAAAATAATGCCTGTCACGGTCGCACCCGGGAGCGAACAAGCGTTTCGGATCGGACGACTATCGGATGGGATGCCCATTAACCGTGCTCCGTGCGATTGATAATCATGTCCTGCCAGTCACGCGCAAGCGTGGCGAATCGCGCCGACCATCCTGATACGCGTACCGACAGGTTCGGATACTTCTCCGGGCGCTCCCGGGCATCACGCAGCAAATCACGGTCCACCACGTCGATCTGCATGAATATGCCGCCCAGTCGCACGAAAGTACGCATCAACCCTACGAGCGCTTGCAGTCCGGTCTCGCCTTTCAGGCATTGCGGCAGGATGCTCAGGTCCAACGCCGTTCCGCACGGCAGGCGGCCGAAATCGACCGCGCAATGTGATCGGATCACGGATGTCGGTCCCCGCTTGTCCGTGCCGGGCGAGGGTGAAAAGTTGGCGGCCAGGATCGCGCCTTTGCGGTTCCCCGCCGCCGTGGCGGTACGGTGCGCCAGATAAGCCGACACTTCACGGCCAAAGGTGCTGATACCCGCCGGCCGCAAAGCGCCATGCCGTTCGCGGGTCGCACCCGCCATCCCGGTATAGTCGTTGAACACCCGCTGCATCAACGTGTCCACTTCGGCGCTGTCATTACCAAAGAACTCGAAATCGCGCTGGATGCGCAGCCGCAGCGGTTCCTGATCCTTCCAGTCCGATTTCAGAATGCCGACCAATTCGTCCAGCGAAATCTCCTGCTTCTCGTACACCAGCCGCCGGATCACCAGCAGGCTGTTGACCACATCCGCCAATCCTCCGGCATGCGGTGATCGCACGGTATATGACGGACCACCCTGCGTGTAGGCGCGACCGCGCTCAATGCAATCATCCACCAGCAGCGACAGCAGCGGACAGGGCAATTCATGGAACGGATCCGAATCGAGCAGGACCTCAACCGTTGCCGACAGGCGTTCCCGAAACGCGGTATACAGCGATTCGAAATCGGGGAAACGCGCGGCAATCCCCGATTGCGGCTGATGCGTCTTCCATTCATCGCACTCGACTTTTTCATGTCGCGTTACCGGTTCGGTCACGGACAAACCCAGAACTTCCTGCAACAGGAGCAGCGCGTCAAACGGTTGATAGCCGAAGGAGGTCTTGCCGGGAACGAGAACCTCCCAGCAGCCGTCGTTGGCGTAGTTGCGTGCCTCGTCTAGCGGATAACCGAAATTGACCAAGTTTGGAATTATTCGGTCGTCGTTGTAGACGGCGATAATCCCGCCGCCCAGTCGCTGGATGGCGGCCACACGGCGCAGTAGACGTTCCGGCGTTTGCGAGGAGAGACGCACCGCAATCGGGAAATCGCTGATGTGTAATTCCTCGACCACATCAAGCACCAGATCCGTCACAGAGTTCAGCACCGGTTCGCCCTGTTCGTCGACACCGGCCAGCACAATATTCTGATAATACTGAGCGTCGCCGGTGTTCGGACCATCCGCCATGCCGTGACCGCCGCCGGTCGTCCATTCGCAGCCCTTGATCCAGAAATGCGCCAGCAGCTCGCGGGCCTCGTCCCTCGTGATGATCCCGGTTTCGAGATCCCGTTCGAGATACGGTCCCAGCATCTTGTCGATCCGTCCGATGCCGCTCCAGTTTCCGCACAGCCGTTGGAACGACCAGAGAAACCAGAGCGCCTGCACCGCCTCGCGGAAATTCGACGGCGGTCTTTCCGGAACGGCGCAGAGTCCCGCGCGCACGGTTTCCCAATGATCCCGGTCGCGAACATCGGCTTCACAAATCAACCGGTCAATGGCTGCCAAATAACGGGAATGCCAAATGCCGGCGGCTTCGATGCAAGTCCACATGGTTTCGAGAAGATCCACGCCATCCGTATCGAGGCCACCACGTTGCAGGCGTTCGTCAATCTGCTTGCGTATTCCGCAGTAACCAATCCGCAAGGCTTTCTCGAACCCCAGGGTGGTATGACTGATGGACCTGAAAGGTGTGAGCGGTGTCATATGCTGCGCGGCTTCACTAAGCGTCGCCGCTCCAACCAGACGCTCGCCGGGCAGGATGCGCAAAGGCGCCTTCGCGGCAATCCGGCGCACCGCCTCGGCGTAATGCCGGTTTGGCGTGGGTTTACTTTCCAGAAATTCGGGATCGAGCGCAAAGGCCGCCGGCTTGACCGAACGTCCGATTTCCCCCGAGATATAGCTTAACGCAAGCTGTCGGGTGGCTTCAGACAACAGTTTATCGCCCGCGAACGGCGTGAAGACGCCAAACGTCACGGACGCTTGCGAGTCAACCATGGTTCCCATGATTTGCCGTTTCATTTCCAAGTACGAATCCGTCGCGGCATGTCTTCCACATCTTATTCAACCCCAAAGGGAAATTCCCGGATTATGACATATCCATAACAAATTACAGCTTATAAACGTTGGTCGAGATTTCCAGTTTCCGGCCAAGCGCTTCGACCTTTCCCGACACCATATCGATCAACAAATTGACACCTTGATAGGCTTCATCGTAAAAGGGACCATCGAAGTAGATGGCGGGTATCGGCAGTTGGTATTCGTCGGAAGCTCTATGCGTGGCGATCAACGGATCGTGCTTCCCGAAAGCGCCTGAACGTACACCGACCAGATAGGCGATTTCCTGCGCATGCATGGAATCCTCGCTTACAATCCCGTCAAACGGCAGATCAGGGCTTGCGAATACCGGCCGAAGGGCTTCTATGGCCGCTCCGCAAGCGGGTTTCACACGATAGACATGGCGATCGTCAGCATCAAGACGATGCTCCACAAGCGCCCGTTTGAACGCGATAAAAAATTCCTGGGCATAATAGAGTTTCGGATCGGAAAGCAAATAGGCAATCTTGCGTTTCCCGGCCTTGAGGAACTCCTCGACAAGCTTGTGAACGGTCACGTTCACATCCAATTGCACCCGCACGGCGTCGCCCGATATTTTCGGACTATAAACACCCAAAATCACATAGGGCAGGCCTAGCTCCTTGAGCGTGAGCATAGTCTTTTCATTGATTCGGCCGGTCAGGAGGAAGCCGTCGACCCTCCTGTCACGGAGAATCGGCGGTAAATCGTACGGATTTTGTTCGTCACCGCTCATGTGCGCCAGCGACAAGCTAAAGTTGCCTTCGGAACTGCCCTGCGCCAATCCGTCGAGCGACGAGGCATAGACGTGACGGCCAAAGGCTTCCTGCCCGACAACCACAAAAGCCAGATTACGGGTATGCCCATTGCGTCCCCGGCGGACAAGATCCTGGATTCCCGGATTGGGTCGATAGTCCAGCTCCCGGCAGGCGTCAAGTACCTTTTTGCGGATTGGCTCGGACACCCCATCCTGCTGGTTATTAAGCACTCGGGACACCGACGCGATGGAAACGTTGGCTTTTCTCGCCACATCCCGAATGCTCATGGACTTTCGTTTCATAAAGATAATTTTCCGGTAAACTGTTACCGATGATTAGTATCATGATTACCGATTCTGGTCAATCGTAAAAAACCGGCCAACCGCGGACGGGATCTAGCGATTCGGGTGCCATAATCGAATAGGTGTTCGGTGCTCAACATTCAACATTTCAACGCTACGCTGGCGGGCATTTCGGAGTTTTGGCGATTCAGCTTCAAAAACGCTTCATGACCGATCCCCACCCGATCCAACAATCGTTCCAGCGTGGCGATATCGGCCCCGTGCGTCAGCTTCTCTTGCGCTTCCCTCCGGTATTGTGCCTCGCGCCGGGCCGGATCCCGATGCGCCAGGGCCAGCAGATCGTCCCGCCGCAACCATGAAGGCGGGACAACGTAGCCCGCATAGGCCCGATACGAACTCCAATGATCCCGATCCCGCGAATCGCGAAACAAAACACACCGACCCGTCGCACGATGAAACACGTGATACCAACCGTCCGCAAGATTTAACCGCAAGGGTCTCGCCATGACCAGATATATATCATCGCCGCGACGCTAAATCAAACCTGAATGTTGGCGCGATTGAGACCTGACACCTATAGCCTCAAATTATTTGCTTTTCCCCGGGGAAACAGGTCCGCTCGTTTCTTCCGTGTCTGCGGCTTGCGATATTTGTCTGTCACTACGTCCATAGGCATAGCGGCCCTGTTGAAAAACCATCTCGCAACGGGCGTCCGCCGTGAACTCCGCCGGGTCTAAAAGCAGGGCTTCATGCACTTTGCGCATGGCCTCGCGCTTGGCGGCTCGAATCTTCTGTTCCAGCGCGGCACGCAAACGGAACTTCGCATAATTCAGTTCCTCCAACGACATCCCGCGTGTCTCAATCATTGCCGTCACCGCGCGATTCAGAAAGGCGGCCTTCTCGTCGGGTAGGACGCTATCGTCATGGATGTTCCGCGACAGCCAGTCCACCAGATTCACCTGGTTCCATTCGGATTGAAAGTCGAACAAGGCCAGTTGGGCTTCAACGTTGTCGAAATACTCGAACTTGATGCTTTCCTCGCGCATAAAGAAACGGCCGCCCTGGGCGCTCCGTTCCGGCTTCGCAAACTCGGTTTCGCTCAATTCCGCGCGGTAATCCAGAAGCCGCCAGTCGCCTTGCAGCAGATGGGTATCCTCGAAGGGTTCCCACAATTCGCCCTGTCGAAGGGCCAATAACGGAACCCGGAATAATTCACCCAACTCCGAAGGCGTTTTGCGCACGGGCGCCTTGGGCGTTTGTAAGCGCGAGATGGCCTGCCGGATCGCTTCCTTGCCAGCCGGTGTCTGGAATACGCTTTCCAGTGTCGCCGCCTGCTTGGCGTTGAAATTGCCCTTTAGCGTGATGGAACCCGATTCCGGCGCAATTTCCACCTTGGCCGCCAAAGCCGACGGGATGGACTCCGGCTCGGGCAACTCCGGTGCTGTGAAGGTCACGCCGGAAGTCATTGTGAAAAGGTCGTCGGTTCCCAGCTCCTCGGCGGTATGGATCAGGTCGGTCGCCTCTTGGCGCTCGAAGCCATTCTTGACCAGACCGTCCCGCAAGCTCTCGACTGTGGATTGCAGATTCGACGAGGTAATGAAAGCATACGCCTCGTTCAATTCCTGCCGTGCCTTGCGCTTTGCGCCCGGCATGCGCAGAATCCGCCCCAGAATCTGTTCCGCCGCCGTCGCCGAATTGGTATTGCGGAACGAGCAGAGCACATAGGCGAAGGGGCAATCCCAGCCCTCGCGTAGCTTGTCGATGGTGATGATGAAGCGCTTGCGGCATTTTTCGGACAGGATATCGTCCCCGGCAATATCGTCCGTTACTCCGGTGGCAATCGCGATTTCATCCTCGGGTATACCGAAATCGTCCATCAGCGACTGCTTGACCCGCTCCGGCACCAGGGTCTCGCGGTCGGCGTCCTTCCGCTCCGCCTGCAAGAGCATAATCGGCCGCAGATAATCGCCGGTTTCGGTTCGCTCGGCATCCGCCAGTGTTTGTAGATTGTTCAGGCAGGCAATTGCGTCGCGCACGGCATCCTGCCAATTGTCGCGTCGCACCAGTTCCAGCGGCATCTTGATCATATCCGCCGCCTGCAAGGCCGATGCGCCCACGCTAAATAGGACATTGCTCGGCTGCCGGGAACGGTCCGGCGTGGCCGTGAGTTCCAGAATCGCACTGGGCTCGAAACGCGCCAACGTATCGAACGCCAACGCGGTACCCTGGTTATGCGCCTCGTCCACGATCACGAACGGATGCCGCAAGCGCAGCGCGTCCACCAGCGAAAGGTTGCCTCGCGCCTCAGGATCGCGTACATCCTCGAAATGCGGCATCATGTCCGTGTTCTGCTTGTACACACTCAGCCGGTCAACATCCTCCTGCTTGAACGCCTGCATCGTGGCAACGATGATCGCGTTCGAGCCATTCAGCACATGCGGCTTGATCCGTAACGCCTGCTCGATTTCCAGTACCGTGACTTCGCCCAAAGCCGAAAAGACCGCCTGATGCAACAGGTTTGCGGGATCGCGCAACGCCTTCAGCGTCTGTTCCCGGATCGGTTCGGATGGCACCAGCCAGAGCGTCACGCTGTGGCGGCAGAACAGCAGGCTGCGATTGGCCCGTTCGATAGCCAGACCGCCGATCAGCGTCTTGCCCCCGCCGGTCGGTATCCGCAAGCAGACATACGGCACATGCGCCAGCGTCGGCAAAGGCCGGTAATGCAGGGCGCCGCCGCGCCAGTCTTTTGTCGTTTCCTCGTAGGCAAAGCGCGGGTTGCTGCTCGTCTTGCAACGCTTGAAAAAGGCTTCCAGCCAATCCAGCGCCTCTTCTTGATAACTCTTAAGAATCATGTCTTGGCCCCGATAATTAGACAGGATAACAGGATTTACATGAATCAAATCCCGTAGCTCCGGTAATCCTGTCTTACACTCCCTCAAATCCCGTCGATGCTCCCCGGATTCTGGACAGGATAACAGGATTTACATGAATCAAATCCCGTCGATCCTGTAATCCTGTCCAAACCTCCCCATATCCCGTCAATCCTGTAATCCTGTCAAAAAACAACATCTTTTGGCAATTGTCGAACCTTCCGCTTTACATCCACTCCGCTTTCGCCGAAAATGATCAATAGTCCGACAGGTAATCCCGTCGCCACCA
>PWZG01000035.1 GCA_003567575.1 PVC group bacterium
CCGTGATTCGGTTTCGCACCGCCCGGTTTCCCATGCCAATGGGGAGATAAGCGAAACCGATCCTGTTTGCCGCGGTTACGATTCTTGTCGGGCGGTAACTCTTCAATCTTTATTCTACACGTTGTCAGCCGGCAAGGCAAGCGCCGGGATGTTCAATTCCATTGACGCGGCCCGCACGGCTATGCTATAGTGCTTGTGCTGATTCTGATGGCGGGCGCAAATCGCGTATCGTGCGCAAGATAAGCCCGGCATGACCGTGCGAATGGAGGATGATATGAAGGATGGAAATAAGTCGAAACGCAGTTTGCGTCCGGCGGGCATGGCGGTCCTTTTGCCGCTGCTTTCGACCGTCGCGGCGTTCGGCGCGACACCCGACATGACCGCCTATTTCGCGCAGTGGAATGACTGGACCGGACCGTTGAACGAGGCGGAAGCCGAGTTACCGGAACTCGGTCTGCGATGGGATCTGGATCGACCAGAATACACCGGTGCGCCGTTGACGCCTGATTGGGCGCATGTCGTCGTGCCGGACTGGCTCCGGCCGTTTCAGGGAAAAAACGGTCTGCCGCACTGGAGCGCGGCCTACCGGCGGCCGGGCTCGACCTGCGGCGGGTCGGTCGCCGGAATCGATCTTTATCATGCGAATTATTACATCGTGCATCGACCGGAAACCTCGGCTTTCATTTACACCGAATACACCCCCACGGATGCGGGATACGTGCCAGGGAGTCTGCCCCTGTTCGAAGAAGTTGCCGCGCGCTACACGACACCCGACATGAGCGGCGAGGAGAAGTTGGCGGCGTTGCTGAAACGCGCCTTGCCCGCCGAATTCCGCCACGTCGGTACGGCGCCCTATTTGGACTACCGCGCCGCGCCCAACCGGGCGTTGCTGGACGAGGAACTGCTGGCCAGCGGAGGGGGCTGGTGTAACGAACAGGCGCGCATCCTGATCCGGCTTTGCCAGGTCGTGGGCCTACAGGGCCGCATCGTTCATCTCGGCGGGCAGTCCCACACGACGGCCGAGATTCTGGTGGACGGCCAATGGGTGCTGGTGGATGTTTCCTATTACGCCATCGCGCGCGACGCCGCCGGTAACCTGCTTTCGGCAGCCGCGTGCCATGACCTCGGTCCGGGTCAGCGCGCCTGGGCCGAATCGCTGCAGCGGGCGGTGAGCCGGATGATTGCGCTGGACGCCGAACAGGCAAATAGCGATCCCGCAGCTTGGGAACAACGCCGCGAAAACCTCCGGGGCCGTTACGTCGACGACGAAGCGGTCGAGGCGCTGGCAACCAACGATAAACTCTTTTTCAGCGTGATCAACACCCCTCTGCCGGACGGCAAGGGATCGGTTGACAAGAACGGCGACGAGAACGGATAACGAGTAGGATTCACCCAATCGTCCTCCTTTCTGGTCGCCGCTATCGTTCACCGAAACAAACGAAAAAATTGGAAACAAGGCAAAAATGTGGACAACCCAATGCAAGAGAAAGTGCTAGCGTACTGTGCGACAATTCCACGGAAATAACTTTGGAAGCGGTGTCATTCCGAGCGAAGTCGAGGAATCTCGTGCTTTGTCGCCGACGGAGATCCCTCGGCAAGCTCGGGATGACACAGGATTGATTTGCCCCATTTATCGGACACGACACTAGACAAGAATCAGTTCTGCCCAATTTGACAGAACCCTACAACCGAAAGGAGGAGCACGCATGAAACCGAGCAACTACCCTGCATTCCCGCGATCGGTGACCGCAACGGTCGCTATCCTGCTGGCGGTTCGCGGATTTGCGCCGCCGGAGGCCAACGCCGATGCCGAAATCCGGTTGAGCGAACGCGAGCAGGCGCGCCGGGAGCGCGTCGAACAACATGACATCCAGAATCTCCGCGGCCGGACGACCTTTACGGTCGACCGCTCCGATGCGTTTCTGGCAGTCCCGCAAACGGATCGCCAGGGCCGCGAGATCACGATTGAGGGCGACTTCGACGTGGCGAAAACCGCGCCTACGGTCAAATTACGGATTCTGCCGAATTTGGAACCCGAATTCTTCGGCGAGGGCGTCGAGTATTACCAGGCGGGCTGGGCCAACTGGGCTTATGTGACGCGCAGCGAGGACAACCGGTTCTTCTTTGCCGCCAGCGATCATCGTGGCCGCGGCGCCAAACTCAACATCTACGAATACCGGCCGGACGAGGACGTCGTGGAACGCGTTCTGGATGTCGGCCAGGTGCTCGGATGGCATGACGACATGTACACCGACGGCAAGATTCACGGTCACATGGGCATCATGCCCGACGGCGAGATGTGGATCGGCACCCACTTCGGGCCGGCGCCCAAGGAACATTGGTTCGAGGAAGGTTATCGCGGGAGCTGGCTGCTGAGCTACAATATTCATACGGGTAAAACGCACAACTGGGGCGTACCGCTGATCGTGCATGACCTGGCCTGTCATACGCTGGACAGCGAACGCGGCATCTTCATGGCCACCGGCAGTTACCGTGGCATGGTGTTGAGCTGGGACGTCAACGAAAAACGCACCCGTTTCGCCGGCTATCCGCCCAACGGTTGGATATGGCATCCGCGCTCGATGCTGCTGGATAAGGAAACCGGCATTTTCTGGAGCAACGACAACAGCGAGGAACCGCGCCGGTTCATGGCCTTCAGCCCCGAACTCAATGAATTCCGGCGCTACGATGTCGAAGTTCCCCTGAACGGCCGCCTGCGTGGTCACACCCATGAACCGGACAAAGACGGTTGGTACTACTGGTCGACCTGGGGCGGCGGGTCCTTTTTCCGATTTCGTCCCGACTGGGAAAACGGGCCGGAAATCGAAGAGCTGGGTCCCACCTGGAACCAGGGCGGCGATGTGAAACAAATGGCGATCTGCCCGCATAAGCGCTATATCTATTATCAGCCCGGCGGGTATCCCGCGCCGTTGGTCCAATACGATATCAAAACCGGACGCAGAAAAGCGATCGCCTTTCTCCAGGATTATTACGCCGAAAAATACGGTTACTGGGTCGGCGACCACGTCTACGGCCTCAAGCTTTCCAACGACGGGTCGTTCGTCGTCTACGTGGAAAACGGTTCCTTCCCCCGTCCGATGGGGCATCCCGCCTTGACCGTGATTGAAATTCCTGAATCGGAAAGGACGATCGATAATCATGAACCGTAATCTTCACGTCCGTCGCGTATTCCGTCCGGCCGCCATGACCCTCATGACGGCCGTTGCGCTCGGGATGCTTTTCCCGGCCGCATCCGGACGGGAACCGCCGATCGTCTTCGAGGATGTTACCGAAAGCCTCGGATTGTGGGAGCACTTGGAGAACTGGGAACTGGCCCATGCGGGCGCCTGGGGCGACGTCACGGGAAACGGCCGTCCCGATCTGTATCTTGGCGCCTACG
>PWZG01000151.1 GCA_003567575.1 PVC group bacterium
CGGAGCCATGGATGGTGTCGGGCAAGAGGTCAGAGGTCGGAGGTCAGAGGTCAGCAAAGAAAAATCTGACTTCTGACTTCTGACCTCTGACCTCTGGGTTGCGGGCGAAGCCCGCCTTAGGCGGAATGCGCCCGGCATGCTTTTCCGGCTTGACGTGACGCAGTGATTTTGCTATATTGTTTGCTTTACCGCGCGGGCGAACGGCTTGCCCGGCAGGGTTAAAACGATTTAGTATCATAGCGTTAACAACAAAGATTTACATCATGCCAACCAGGAAATCAGCAAGTAAAAAGACCGATGCCAGCGCCGCTTCCGCGGCGGGGGGCAAAAAGCGGGCGGCGCGTCAAAAAAATCCGGCCGTCGCCAAAGCGACCGGCGGGCCGGCTTCCGCCAACCGATCATCGGCAAAGGAACTGGAACGGCGGCGTGCGGCGCTTATAGAATTACGCGATCGCGTGACCGGCCAGATAACCTTTCTTTCCGATGATGCCGCGCATAAGGACGATATTCCGCCGGAAGACCGAACGGATGAATTCGATCGTGAATTCGCCTTAAGTTTAGTCAGCACGGAACAGGATGCGCTGTACGAGATTGACGAAGCCTTGCGGCGCATTACCCATGGCGGTTACGGGCGTTGCGAAAGTTGCAATGGCAAGATCGAAATCAATCGGTTGCGTGCGTTACCGTTTGCCCGGCATTGTCTTGGATGCCAGGCCACCTTGGAGCAGGGCACGATGTTCGATGATCGCGGGCGGCGATTGAGTCGATCCGGTCCCGAGCATCATCATTTCGAGGCCGTCGAGTCGCCGGACACGGATTGAACGGCGCATGCTGGTTCCCCTGTTAACGCTGGCGCTGACGGTAGCGGACCAGGTATCGAAAACGGTGGTTCATACGCGGTTTGCACTGGGCGAGAGCGTTCCGGTGATTCCTGGCTTTTTTTATCTCACCTATGTCCGCAACAGCGGGGCGGCATGGGGTATGTTCAGCGGTTTCAGCGGCTGGCTGACCTTGTTTTCTCTGGCAGCGCTGATCCTGATCGTTGTATTCCGTAACCGTTTGATTGACGATTCATTGCGTCATCGCCTGGCATTCGCCTGCATTTTAAGCGGCGTCATCGGGAACTTATGCGATCGGTTACGTTATGGTTACGTGATCGATTTTTTGGATTTTCACTTCGGAAGTTACCAATTCCCTGTTTTCAACGTCGCCGACAGCGTGATTTGCATCGGCGCCGGACTTTATCTGCTTGATGCGCTGCTGAGGAGAGAGTGACTACGGATACAGGCGGATGGTAGAGGGTGTCGGGTGTCGGGTGTCGGGTCGCCTTAAGCTTTTCCCGCTTCCAGCACCGTTGCCAGGTCCTTGTCGCCGCGCCCGGAAAGGTTGACGACCACGATATTTTCCGGCGGCATCGATGCGGCGCGTTGCATGGCGGCGTGCAACGCATGACTGGACTCCAATGCAGGGATAATCCCTTCCAACCGCGTCAGCCGGTGAAACGCCGCCAGGGCATCGTCGTCGGTTACTGCACACAATTCGATGAGTTTGCGTTCTGCCCATCGCGCTAATTCGGGACCGACGCCCGGATAATCGAGACCGGCACTGATCGAATGCGCATTAAGAATCTGGCCGTCGCCGTTTTGGAGAACGAACGATTTACTGCCATGCAGAATGCCAACGCGGCCGGCACAAATACTGGCGGCATGCTCGCCGCTTTCAATCCCTCGTCCGGCGGCTTCTACCCCGAGTTTCCCAACCTTTCGGTCTTCAAGAAACGGATGGAAGATACCGGCAGCATTACTGCCGCCACCGATACAGGCCACGATAAGATCAGGTAGCCGGCCGGTCTTGCTCAGGCATTGGCGGCGTGTTTCACGGCCGATCACCGACTGGAAATCGCGGACCATCTTCGGATAGGGATGCGGACCGGCAACGGTCCCGATCACGTAATACGTGTCTTGCACCTGCGTCACCCAGGCGCGCATGGCCTCGCTCATGGCATCCTTGAGCGTTTCGGTACCGCTGCGCACGGCATGCACGGTGGCGCCGAGCAATTCCATGCGCCGAACGTTTGGCGCCTGCCGTTTGATATCGAGGGCGCCCATATAGACGTCACATTCCATTCCGAAAAGGGCCGCCGCCGTGGCGGTTGCCACCCCGTGCTGACCGGCGCCGGTTTCGGCCATCAACCGTTTCTTCCCCATCCGTTGCGCCAGCAGCGCCTGGCCGACCGTGCTGTTGATTTTATGGGCGCCGGTATGATTAAGATCCTCGCGTTTAAGATAAATTGCCGCGCCACCGCATGCGGCGGTCAACCGCGAAGCCGGATAAAGCGGCGACGGCCGCCCTACATAATCGGCCAGTAACCCGTCCAGTTCGCGTTGAAAGGCCGGATCCTGGACGGCATCCTTGTAGGCGGCGTCGACGTCAATCAATGCCGGCATAAGGGTCTCAGCCACATAGCGCCCCCCGAATACACCATAATGTCCGTAACCTTTTACCGCTTCATCACATGTCATCGTAAGACCTCGCTATTTCGATAAATCGCCGCATGATCGCATGATCCTTGTATCCCGGTTTACCGGGAATTTCCACGCCTCCGGCCGTATCAACGCCGTAAGGCCGCACTTTCGCCACCGCTGCCGCGACATTGTGGGGCGTCAACCCGCCGGCCAGCATGACCGGTACGCTTGCCGCCAGCCGTGCGGCAGCGGCCCAATCGGTGACCAGCCCGGTGCCGCCCGTATGACCGGCGCCCTCGGCCCGACGGTCGGCCACATACCGTGCCGCGGGCCATTGATCCGGCGACGGGAACGGATCGCCGTCGCGAAATTGAACCGCCCGCCATACAGGGAGCGGGAAATCATGGAAATCACGGGCATGTTCCCTGCCATGCAACTGGATCACCGTCAGGCGGCATTCGTCCGCAATCACGCGTGCCGCGGACGCCGTGACATCGACAAAAACGCCGACCGTTTGTGTTTCGTTAGGAAGATGCCTGGTAATCTGCCGTACCTGCTCCGATGTCACCGCCCGTGACGATCCTGCGTAAAAGACGAACCCGAGGTAGTCGGCCCCATAACGCAGCGCCGCCAGGGCATCGTCCAATTGTGTCATCCCGCATATTTTTATTTTCATGGCAACCTTCGCTTCGCCCGTCAACGCGCGAACACAGACCCATACTCGGTGGTCTATCGAGCCATAATATCACAGACGGTTGGGAATTCAAGGCTGGGGATCACGGAGGGCGCATATCACTTCCATCCGTCATTCCCCGATGGATCAATAGCGTGTGCTCAGTAGGCGGAATGCGCCCGGAAATCCGAATGACGAAATACCCAAGATCGAAGGAAGCACGAATGACGAAATACCCAAGATCGAAGGAAG
>PWZG01000518.1 GCA_003567575.1 PVC group bacterium
GGGTGGAGAATTGTACAGTGGTCGATAACGTTGTCCCGGACGTCCATATCGGCGGCGGGATCATGCGGCGAAATGCCGGCACAGTGGTGGTCAACACCATTGTGTGGAACAATCGCGAGGAATCGGGAACGGCTAACAACATCCAGAATTCCGGTGTGATCGATTACGCCAACGTGACGTACGCCGCCGCCCCGGAACTTATCCACGATCCGGACGGAACCGGGAACCTTTCCGATATTCCCGAACCGGGGTTTGTCGATCGGCCGGCCGGGGACTACCGCTTAACCGGGAACTCGCCGTTCATCAATGCGGGCACGACGGGCGGCCTCACATGGATGATTCCCGGCGCGCTCGATCTGGCCGGAAATCCGCGCCTGATTGGCGCTCTCCCGGAGATGGGCGCGTATGAGTATGTACCGCCGCGCGGTACCCTGATTATGTTCCGATAAATCCCCCGCCCGGAGTAGCGCAAGAAGGTTCGTGAGAAGGGATGAAAGGATAGACCACGAAGCACACGAAGAAATAGAGAAACCGAATTGTTGTCGAATCGGGTAATCGATGCAATCCGGCGCTTCTTGTGATGCCCTTTGTGTTCTTCGTGCATTTCGTGGTGAAAATCACGGTCCATGCTGTGAGGACAGATTTACCCGATGCGTCGCGCAAACGCCGCGGGCCTTATTCCGGATTCACGGCATAAAGTACCACCGGCGACATCAGGCCGCCGGATCCCAGTTCGTTGATGAACAGCCGATGGGTCAGCAGGGCGACCCGGTTGGGATCGCCCTGATTGACATGATCGGTGATGTCGAAGGAAGCCGGCCGCGCGTATCCGCGAAAGACCTCGACGGATTCACCCTCGGCATTGACCCAGGGCACGTGCCGGCCGTTAACGAACAGCTTGGCGGAACCGTCGGTGGCGCCGATCCAAAGATGAATACGCCGGCCGTCTTCGACGGTGGGTACGTCGACATCGGTACGATACCAGACGCGTCCCATGTAATTGTGCAACCCGAGACTCGACCAGGTGTCGACGGCCGTGTCGGTGGTTTTCCAGTCGCTGTCGTCATGATCGGGAGCCTGCCAGTGCCCCGCCTCGCCGATGCCCTCTTCGTCAACCTTGTAACGGAATACGCGAAGGGGCGGCGTAATCAGCGTGTGCGCGTTGGCGATGCGGGCCGCATCGTCATAGGTGTGCTTGTAAAAACTGTTGAAATAGGAGAGGTTGACGTTCCGGTGACTGCCCCAATGGACGCGGCCAAAGGCGTACTGTTCGGTATGGTCCTCGCCGAGTTGGCGCATGCGGTCCATGTAGTGTTCGGCGTCGGCAGCAAGGTTGGCGAAGCGTCCCTCGGCGAGGTCGTGACGCATCTTCATGAACAATTCGAAGAGGGTGAGCGACTTATCCGCCAGATCGATGCGCGCGCGTTCGATATCGGTCCGCGCGGCCGCCTTGCCGGCGTCGAGCAACTCACGCATCCGGCGCATGCGTTCGGGCGTGAAACGGCGTAGATGCCCCCATCCACAGCCCGCATACTCGGGGGTATCAACCCAGACATGGTCGACGTAATGCCAGTAGGCCGCCATCTCTTCGGCCGCGTGACCATAAAACTTGCGGTGCAGCTCGTCGATGATCGCGTCCGGATCCTGCGAAGGATCCCAGGCCATGCGGTTGCCCAGATGCAGGGCGTGCATGGAGCTTTCGAAGTTGGTGATGGTCTCGGGTTGCCAGAAGCGGCAGGCGCCTTTTTCAAAGACAAAGGGAATGTCCTTGGACCATTTGCGAATCATCGGGTTGGGTCCTGACAGTTCCGCCAGGAACCATCCATAAAAGTAGTAACTGGTCATGTCAACAACGTTTCCCCAGCCTTCGACGATATATCGCAGATCGGCATTGTTGGGCTCGCCGTCGTAACTCATGGGATGGGCGCGCGAATAGGTGATGGGCGCGATCTGGGGTACGACGTTGGGATGCACCGTTTCGCGGATGGGCGGACGGGTGTAGTCGACGTAGGCAAGCATGCCGAACAACACGTCGGGATAATCCTTGGTGACGCCCTCGGCGATGCGGTTGGCCATGACGATGATGCGATCGGTCTTGGAAACCACGTTGGCGGAGGCGTCGACGTCGCCGGCGTCGTATTGCGTGTCGTATTCCTCGTCCCATCCGATACCGTCCATGGGCGAGAGACTGAAGGTGGTGATCGAGGGATCGTTCGCAAGACGTTCGCGGTAGGTGTCGATGAAGAACCGGGTGACGATGGGATGGGTCCATTTGATCTTGGTGCCGTGGGGTTGACCATTGATGATAGCCCGGACTTCGGGGTGTTTTTCGCGCAACGCGTTGGGGAAGGTGTGCTCGATCGTGTGCGCTGCCGCCAGCCGCATGCCGCCGAGACGGTTGCGCCGCATGTAGGCGTTGTCGGCGTACCAGACACCGCGATAGTAGGTGTAGGGTCCGGTGGACCGGTCTTGCTTCGGTATTTCGATGGTTTGCTTGGCGGGCAGGACTTCGCCGAGCGGACCGGGAAGAAACCAGCGGCAGCCGAGATCGTCAAGCAGGGTGTACACTGCGTAGCTGGTTGCCAGATCGGATTCGCCGACCAAGCCGACGGCGTCATCGGTGGCAACGATGCGAAAGCCTTGATCGAACCGGACGCTGTGTTGGGGCTTGCCGAATTGCCGTTCGGCGAGTTCGGCGATGAGAATGGGCAGCCGCGAATCGGCGGGATCGGGAGGGCCGACCTTGATCTCGACGGCCGCGCCGCTGATGCGCTGGAGGATATCGGCAAAGTCACGAACGGATTCGCGCAGCCGAAGTTGCTGGTCCTCGGGACTGGGATAGGCGCCGCGCCGGATGGGGGGCTCGGGTGAATCGAGATCCGCCCACAACCGTTCGGGCACATGGATCACCGCCCGTGCTTCGCCGTCCCGCACAAGCGTGACACGGTCGGCGGTGCAGGCGGATATCATAGCGATCAAAAGAATGCAGGCGAACAAAGATACGAAACGAGACATTGTGAGATACTCCTTACCCATGGTGTTGTCAAAATGGAATGAACACCGATATTCTATGAATATGACGACCGTTTTGTCAATCGCTGACAAGTGCGGGGGCGCATATCACTTCCGTCCGTCATTCGCTCGATGGATCAATAGCGTGTGCTCAGTAGGCGGAATGCGCCCGGAAATCCGAATGACGAAATACCCACGTGTCGCGGCGTAGCGCGAAGCGCGTAGACGGAAGCCCGAAGGAAGCACGAATGACGAAATACCCAAGCCCGAAGGAAGCACGAATGACGAAGTACCCAAGCCCGAAAGAAATCGGAAGTCTGAAATCCGAACCCCATAGATATTACCCCTTTCGAGCTTGGGTATTTGGGTATTTCGTCA
>PWZG01000558.1 GCA_003567575.1 PVC group bacterium
ACGATTGCTTACACGGTCGATTCCGGGCAAAAAAATGGGTTTTAAGGCCTTGAAATGATCTCCAAAAGATCATACTTGCTGTATTTGCAATGTGTTGCAGCGGTTTGACCGCGGAGGACATACTTGACCGCGGAGGACATACGGACTTCGGCGAATTTGAAATCGCCTGGCGTAGTATCCAAACCGTAAACGTTGTGGAAAACAACCCCATGACGTGATCGTGAATCTTGTGAACGGAGACCGTATCACGGCGCGAGTCCGGTGCGAGGATATTGCCCTGCAAACCGTTTTCGCCGATGTAGTTCTGTGTTTTTCGTATATTGAGGAAATTTCAGTCCATACGGGCACCCTGACGGCCGGCCTGATGCTTCATTACGATTTCAACGATGATGAGGATGGCATTGTCGTCGATCGCAGCGGCCACGAGCATCACGGGACCGCCAAGGGCAATCTTCGCTACGTCGAACAGCCGGACGGATTTGCAATCCAAACCTCATCGCGCGAGACCTACGTGATGGGGAACTCTCCCAAATTCAGTTTAAATGACCGCCACCAATTGACGGCCGCCGTTAGGGTAAAATTGCAATGGGCCATTGCGGTCAATCCGCGGCAAACCTCCTTTTATCAGGCAGATGCGCTAATAAAAGGTTCAAAATCAGGCTTTAGAACCCATTTTTGGGGGTAAAAATGGGGCTTTAACCTTTATAGGCTTGCAAAACGCCGGCCGGGCATCGATAATGATCCTACATCAACCAAGGAGTGTTAGTAATGCAAAAAAAACAGTTCCTAATTGCGTTTCTCGTCATGGTCGTCAGCGCGCTGCTTCCCCGAATCGGCCAAGCCGCCGAATCCGATGCATCGTCGGTTACCAATGATGTCGCGCCGGAATTACGATTGAGCGTCAGGTTAAGGGATGATTCCCGAATTATCGGAACACCAATGACCAACAGTTTGCCGTTGGCGACGGACTTCGGCGATTTTGAGATCGCCTGGCGTAGTATCCAAACCGTAAACGTTGTGGAACAACCCCATGACGTGATCGTGAAACTTGTGAACGGAGACCGTATTACGGCGCGAGTCCAGTGCGAGGATATTGCCCTGCAAACCATCTTTGCCGATGTAATTCTGAGTTTTTCGTATATCGAGGAAATTACAGTCCACACGGGCACCCTGACGGCCGGCCTGATGCTTCACTACGATTTCAACGATGATGAGGACGATCTTGTCGTCGATCGCAGCGGCCACGAGCATCACGGGACCGCCATGGGAAATCTTCGCTATGTCGAACAGCCGGACGGACTTGCAATCCAAACCTCATCACGCCAAACCTACGTGATGGGGAACTCTCCCCAATTCAGTTTAAATGGACACCGCCAATTGACGGCGGCCGTCAGGGTAAAATTGCAATCCTACACGACCTACGGACGCTTGCTTACCAAAACGACCCAAGGCGAAGGCAGTTCACGGGCCTTGGTCATTTCGGTCGGCGGCCGTTACAGCGGAAGACCCTACGACGGGTGGTTCGATATTCAGCTTGCGCCCGGAGAAATCGTGCGATTACGTCTTAAACAGTTTGCCGAACTCGGTCGCTGGTATCATTTGGCCGGCGTTTTTGATGGCCGTTCGATGACGTTTTATGTCGATGGAATTGAATATGCGAAGCGGCCGGTACCCGATGCCCTGCGAAATCAACCGATTCTGGATCATCCAAACAACGATCTCTTCATCGGGATGTGCGCCAATGTACGAACATGGCACGACGCCCATATCAACGGTTTGATTGACGATGTGCGGATCTATGGCCGCGCATTATCGGCCGCCGAAATCCGGGCGCTGGCGAAAGATGGTTGAGGGAAGACTTATCGCAGATTGAATGGACTGAGAGCGGGCGGACACTTTGTGCATCTAATTGGATTGCTTTATTCCGGTGAATTGCCCGGCCAGCGCGTAAATTTGTTCAGCGGCGCTAATGGCAGCCTCGGCATCGCCGGCGCTGAAGGCTTCAGAGGGCGTCATCTCGGGCAACACCATTCGTGAAAAGGAAAACATCAGCCGCGATTATGCAAGCAACCGGTGTAACTGGCGCACAATCCGTTCCGCGGCTTTGCCGTCCCAGCGCGGTGGAATGGCGCCTTTTTTCCATTGACCGTCAAACAACCGGTTGAGACAGGGCGCAATGTTCGCAGGATCGGCGCCCACCAGTTCGTTGGTGCCCATGGTGACGGTCTCGGGCCGTTCGGTGGAATCACGCAAGGTCAGGCAGGGAATTCCCAGAACCGTGGTTTCCTCCGTGATTCCACCCGAATCGGTGATCACGGCAAACGCGTGTTTTACCAGGTAATTGAATTCAAGGTACCCCAGGGGGGGAGTCTGCCGGAATCCGGCCAGGTTGATTCCGGCGTCCCGCAAACGGGATGCCGTTCGCGGGTGAACCGGAAAGACAACCGGAAATCCACGTGTGCCGTCCTGGATGGCCGACAGCATCGAGCGCAGCCGTTCCTCTTGATCGACATTTCCCGGGCGGTGCAGGGTCAGGACAAAATACTTTTTCGCGGCCAGCGCGAAGTCATCCCAGACCGGAGGTTTTCGCAAACGCGGTAAATTCTCGATAAGGGTGTCGATCATGGTGTTGCCGACAAAAAATATGCGCTCCCGGTCGACGCCGCTCCGGCGCAGGTTGTCGTTGGCCGTTTCGCTGGTCGTAAAAAACCAGTTGCTGATCGAATCGGTGACCACGCGGTTGATTTCCTCGGGCATGGTCCAATCGCCCGAGCGGATACCCCCTTCCACATGGGCTACGGGAATGTTCATTTTTCGCGCGGTAATGGCGCAGGCCATGGTCGAGGTGACGTCGCCGACGACCAGGCACAAGTCGCTGCGCTTTTTCAGCAGAACCCGTTCATAGGCTTGCATGATTCCGGCGGCCTGTCCGGCCTGCGTCCCGGAGCCGACGCCCAGGTTGAGATGCGGATCGGGAATGTTCAACTGCGTAAAAAAATCGCCGGACATGCGCCGGTCATAATGCTGGCCGGTATGAATCAGGCGACAGCCAATCCGAAGGCCATCTTCACGCGGATGTTCAAGTGCTGCGAGAATCGGAGCGATCTTTATGAAATTGGGTCGCGCGCCGGCGATCAGATCGATGGTTCGCATGATTCATGGTTCCCTTTGGCTGGAACCTTCCCTATATCAGTCTATGACGATTCTTTCCGATGGATGACAGCATAGCGTCTTGATCTCATGTTGACAAGCGCAATATCAGCACTGACGCATAACCTAATTTTAATCTCGTCGCGGCCTGATCTTGCTCCCGAACGGTTCTGAAGATGCCAGACCAGCGGGTTACAAGTCGAGGATTGAGTGATATTTGGGGTGGCCG
>PWZG01000602.1 GCA_003567575.1 PVC group bacterium
CGGTTCTGTGTGACGCTTTGTGAGTGAACATACTACATGTTGTGCTGACTTGAGTCAATCAGCCACCCAGTTTATACTTTGATCAAATCCGCCAAGCGGCTGTACAAAGCGACGACTTGCGGCAAGCCGCCGAAGTCAATCCGTTGGAAAAGTTTCAAATGCTTTTTCGCAATATACTGCAATCGCTTGTCATTG
Organism: PVC group bacterium; assembly: GCA_003567575.1. GTDB lineage: Bacteria > Verrucomicrobiota > Kiritimatiellia > CAIKKV01 > PXCX01 > PXCX01. Next base: position 196 of record PWZG01000602.1, read on the forward strand.
ATCGCATGGAACAAAACGAGGAGTTGACAGCGAAGGTTCTCAACGACGAGACGTTCCAGGATCTTGTCTCCCACTGGCTTGGCGAGGAAGTGTACCGGCGATTACGCATGCCTGATAATCAGGAAAATACGTGACTTAACCCGAAATCAGCCCTGAGATCGGAGAAGATGGGGAGTGAGGATCGATCTCCACTGTGGCCATTACCGGTAAATGGTCCGAAGGATACAGGCCGTCTTCCTGATCGTCGATCGTGAGAAAGGCATGGACTTTGATGCCGCTACCGACGAGGATGTGGTCGATGGTGCTGCCCGGTTTCACTTGATGGGTGCCGCGATCGACCTTGCTGCCGATCGGACCTTGTCTCGGTTGGGCGCAGACGTTCCATGCATCGGTGAGTCCATCTCCCGACAACAGGTTCTCAGGATTGTTTAAGTCACCGCCGGCGATTCGAGGCAGATTGCCAGCGAGGTTTTCCATGATTTGCAGCATCTCGGCGGCACAACCGGGATGTGTTTGTTTGTGGCGACTTGGCGGCCAATGGGTATTGATATGGAAGAATGCGTGGCCGTTGCGCCGATCTTTGAAAACAGCCCAAACCATATGACGGTCCGACCCTTCCGGCTCGCGATCAACTGCCGGCGGGCCGGACGTGGTATCCGTTTCGGCAGGTGCTGCTGCCAGTCGGCGCCATCCGGAACGCAGCAGCCGCAACCGGTTTGAAAGGTAAAAGATGGGGTTGGCGATCAACGGAGTGTTCTTGTGACTCCCTGCATCCCGCGGAATAATTGCCTGATATTCCGGTAGCGCGGTCTCGAGTTGTGCAAGCTGGATCTCGGCAACTTCCTGCAAACCGATAAGATCCGCGGAGTGGCGGCGAATGAGATCGATCAGTGCGCGCGCGCGCGGCGGCCAGCGGTAATCCTTGCCCCATTTCGTTTCATGCGGGTAAAGAATGTTGTAGGACATAATTCCGAAAGAGCATCCGGCTTGTTTTCTCATAACGTCTCGCAAAAGAGATTCCTTTAGAGTTCAAACTCCCCTTGAACCTTACTCCATAAATTGCAGGGGCTTTGCATAAATGAAGTTTCCATTCCGATCCACCGCTTCGAACCGCAAAAATCCTTCCGTCCCTTTGATCGCGTAGTTGATCGTCGCGTTCTCTTTGCCGTCGGACCACGCAATGGAGAGTATGGTGCGGTCGCCGGAAATATCCGCTTGCGCCGGGGAAGCCGACCTCGGGCCTGGACTTCGCCCTCCGGGCACCGGCGGGCACGCCAAGTCGGGCCATGGGATGCCGAGGTCGGGCCGACCTCGGCCACAAAGCGCCGTAAATATGATCTCCGCGAAGCGATGCCTTTCTTAACTTCGATGTTGGACGTTCGCCTCGGCCGGGACGGGTCGCCTATCGCCTTGGGGTTGAAACACCAACACGCTTAGTCTCCCCACTCTCTTAATCTCTTAAGGTCTTTCCGCCGCAGGCGTCCTCCGCAGGCGTCCTCCGCAGGCGGATCCGCCCGCGGCGGAGATCCGCCCGCGGCGGAGATCCGCCCGTGGCGGACAGTCTTCCCTTGGGTTGCGGGCGAAGCCCGCCTTAGACGGGTATGGATCATACCAAATTTGGTTTTCGTAGACAAGGCATGAAAAACCGCTGATAAATATATTGAATGACTGTTTTGGGGTTGCTATGATATCCATTGATGGCACCCAGCGACGTGGTGATTCCCTTGCGATATAATACTGACGCTACCGTGAATACGGTTCGGGATGCCTTCCCCGCCGCGGATGCCGGATGCGGCCTGTGATCGTAACGGATGAGAACGTAAAAAATTCAGCGACGAGACACGAAAGGATTTCATCATGCAGGATAGTCTTTATTATTCCGATTACCGTTGGCCCGAGTTGAAGACCCTGGCGGAACAGGATGCGATCGTGATCCTGCCGGTGGGACAAACGGAGGAACATGGTCCGCATTTGCCGGTGGGCTGTGATGCCATGATCAGCCTGGACACTGCCGAACGGGTGGCGAGGGCAGCACAAAAAGAAATGCCGGTTCTGGTCATGCCGGCGATTTGGGCCGGGTATTCCGGCAGGGGCCTCAAGAAATGGCCGGGCACCATTACGCTTCCAACGGATGTCGTCATTGCCACGGTTGAGCACATTGTCGTCAGCCTGGTGGATTCCGGGTTCACGAAAGTGTTGGTCATGAATTCCCATGGTCATCATGAGGGGATTCTACGCGTTGCGGCGAGGAACATTGCCGACCGCTGTAGTGTTACGCTTGTCGTTTCCCATATCTGGCGGATGGCTGAGGCGATCGTGGCACGGGTTCGTACCAGCGAAGAAGGCGGCTGCAACCATGCCGGCGAATACGAGACAGCCTTGTTGTTGGCAACCGGAAAACGGGTGGATCAAACGCAGGCAGTGGATGAGCCGGTGCGTCCCGCCTCGCGCTATGTCGGCGGCGATCTTATGACGCGACATCATGCCAAGGTTTTCTGGTCCACCTGGGGACATACGAGCAGCCGGACGGGAACCTACGGTTGTCCCACCCGCGCCACCGCGGCCCAGGGACAGGCCATCATGGACGCAACGGTTCTGGAATACCTGGAGTTACTGCGCGAAATGCGGCAGTCCAAAGAGAACCGGCGCTGAGGAAAGCAAATCAAGAACCTACCCTGTGTCTCTGCGGGAGGGACGACGGCCTCGCCGTCCGCCGAATCGGAAACGGAATTGAACAAGCTCTCACAATACAGGCTCGAAGAACGGTTGCCGGTCGCTTGGTTTGATTCAGTCGAGAGGTGTCGATAGGAACGACGTGAATCGACGGGAAACGAATTTCTTTCTGGCCTCTGGGTTGCTGGCGAAGCCCGCCTTAATCGGTATCGGCGGCCACGACTTCGCGTGGCAGGAGCAATTCCTTTTCGCTTCGCGCCAGGTACGGTGGCACGGTGAGTAATTGCAGGCGCCGACTCGCATGGCCGGTGATTTTCCATAAGCGCCCGTCCTGCCTTTCGGGAACGGGAACATCGAAATAGCCGGGGATGCTTATATCGGCGAACCACCAGAGGATACGGGACGCAATATAGTAGCCCAGCCCGTTGGGTCCCCAGTTGTCGCTGGATTCGGCATCATGAAACCGGATTCCCATGTCATAAAACCGGGGCAGGGTTTCGGCCATGTAG
>PWZG01000076.1 GCA_003567575.1 PVC group bacterium
GAAGGTGCAATGCAAACTTGTGCTCAACAGCCTGACCTGCCGATAGATTCACCCAGTCTAATACAGGGCAAGGATAATGCTCATATTCCAAAACATATTTCGATCTCTCAAAGGTGATGGCGTTGCCGTCTGCGAATGACGCGATGATCCTGAACGTCGGGCCACAACATTTCCTCACATGGTATCGCTTGCTATCATTACCTGCGTTACGCACTGTAAGAGTGATCTCTATGGGTTGAGCTATTGAAACCTCCGCGGCAGTAGAGGTCAGAGATATCTGTAGACCAGCAAGATCACTCTCCCGCCTATCGATTACAGGTGGAACTGTGCTGATACGTTCGGTTGTGTTTGCGCAACCGCACACTGCGAATGAAGTCGTGACACAGAGTGCCATCGCCCATGTTCTCTTCATTTATCGCTCCCCAAACGTGACGCCATCAAACTCCAAACGATCGGGAGAAATTATGAGCTGGGGGACTTCGCATGCGCCCGAGTAAGTGAAGCCGACCAAGAGCGCGATAAATAATATCTTAATCTTCATACATTCAATTTCGGCGTAACGTTCACCTTGAGAGTTTCGGCGCGTTAGCGAAGAATACTCTCCGAGGTGTTGTTGGCAAGCCCTCGTCTTGCTGTTTTCAAAACACTCCAAGATTCCAGCGTTTGTAAAGTCTATTCTTAAGGGCCGATGCCCGCAGGATATACAGAACATGCAACCATGCTTGCTTGCGAGTTCCGGAGGAAGCACGCCGCCAATGATTTATACGACCAGAATGCATTTGCCGGATCGAAACAAACTGATTCTCCGGGTAGATTGCGACAAGACCATCGCCAGTGCGCCCGTAACGGAACTGATGCCGGCGGCTGCGGCATGACGCGTTCCGAGTCCCTTGGGCAGATCCTCAATGGGATGGTCGACGCTCAAATAGGTGCCGGCCGACAGAATCACACCATCTCCGCGAACAATCATCGCACCGTCAATATGGGAAAATTCCTTGATGGTTTCCGTCAAACCCGGATCCATGATACTCCGATCCTGCTCATCGTATCCTTTGAAGGGATTCATGATCATCTGCTGACAATGATCGAGAACGGCCGCATCGTCTCCCATCACGAACAAGGCCCCGACTGCGGTTCCCTCGCGTCCTTCTTCGGCCAATTCCGTGGCAACTTGAAGCATGCGGATGATGACCGCATAATCCAAGTCGTTCAAACCATCCTGACCGGGCTCGCAAAAAAGACGGAACATGCGCTCAACATCGGATAATACGATGGCATCCAACTGGATAGGATCCGTAAAGCCAATCACATTGATGACGCGTTCATCATGTCGGATAAAGCCTTGCGTCAGCGCCAACAACAGCGCCAGATCAATGCGCGCATGGGGTAATACACCGAAAAAAGGAAAGTCAATCAAGCGAAAAGAAGCGGAACCGTCGGTCAGTGGAACCACATTGGACGTGGAGACCTGGGATTGAATCCGGATCAGCGGTTTCCCAAAAGCCTCCATTATGCCTGCATCCTTTTCGATCGGAAAATCGGAATGGACCATGATGGTTCTGGCATTAAGATCCCCAGCCAACGCCACGCTTTGATGAAGAATCGCCAGGGACGATTTCGATAAAGATTGCAAATCGGACGCGGACGCTTTGTCACGCCCGGTCAGAACCCGATACACGGCATGCCCCGAACGGCATGCAAGCAGTTGGTCGATAAGATCAGGACGTTGCAATGTTTCGGCAATGACGGCCAGCGCCCGCAGATGATCCTTATCGCCGCCAACGACCATGATCACCACATGAACAGAACCTAATCCGGACGGATCGTAATTAACGCCCCTAGCGCTAACCAGTACCGCGGCCAACGTTCGGTCAAGGCCGTCTAAACGAGCGTGGGGCAAAGCCACGCAGGGCGCAATGCGCGTGCTCAGTTCGCGTTCCCTGTTCATGACGGCGTCCATTATGACATCAACGGGAATGTCGGGAAACCCGCCAGCCATCCGTTGAGCCAGTTTATTCAGCGCCTCCTTCTTATTCGCCGTATTGCGGATCATGCAACGCTCGGGGGAAAGATAGTCTTGAATTTTCATGGCGCCCAAACTACACAGAAATCCGGTTCGCTGTCAACGCCCAACGTCAGCCCTCTGCGGCGGCGCGTTAGCGACGTACGCAGCAGGGCTTGGTTGGGCCTGTTTGCGGTCTCCACGCTTCACTCGAGGGACAGCAGTTTGAAAAGGTGGTCCCGGTCTGGAATGACGGGGTGTTTAGCGAAGTGCTCGGCAATCAGTTTCTCGATCTCTCTGCGGCTAAGTTGATCCGATTCGGTGCCCGCCGCCCACTTTCGTCCCGGATGCATTGTATCCCAAGGGGACCGCTTGTTTCTACGCGTCGTCGCACTGTCTCCGTGCTTGCCGATACCGAAGCAAATTTTGATCTCCTTGTTCCAGATAGGGCGAAATAACCGGATCATGAAGTCTTCGACCGCCGCCTGCATGCCGGTTTGGATCGGCGCAGCTCGGTAGTAGAAGTCCGTCAACGGCAGATCGGCTTTCGACATGCTCTTAGAATGTTCTTTCAGTCGCAGATAAAGAGATTGGCCTTGTTCCTCAACGGTTTCAGCCTGCGGGTTCTTCGGGTCTGCTTTTCCAACATAGATTGGGGTTTCGCTGCCAGATAGCGGACGGTAGGCCGCCTCCTTCTTGCCGTGATAATAGATGGCGTAGACTCCCGAGCCGAAGAAAGGCGCATCCGCGAGTGCGTGCAGAGGGCGTTTGTCCTGATTGGTGAAGCTGAAAGCAAAAAACTTGGCGATGCTGTCGGAGCGTCCAAGAGTGATGCCGATAGCGCCAAAGTGGATTGGTGAGATCAGTTCACGGGTGTGCTGCAAATCTCCGATCAAGGCCCCTGCTTCGGCGACAAAGCGGCGTGGTAACGAGCCGGATGGCCTTGCTCCCTCGTTCGGCATCTTGAAATCGTGTATGGAATGCCTGAGTGTCTCGACCTGCTTCAACAGTGCCCGCAGTGACGCGTGATTGGTGGCGTTCATAGTGCGATTTCGGTTCCCCCTTAAGTGTCGCGGTTCTTCTTTCATGCAACCTGCCTCATGACGCTTTCACCGACTGCCGCGGCAAGGCTTACTGGAACAGCGTTCCCGATCTGTCGCATTGCTTCAGTCCACGATCCACTAAAGATGTAGTCATCGGGGAAGGTCTGGACCCGCGCGCTCTCCCGTACCGTGTAATAGCGGCATGTCCCATTGGGCAGAGCAATCATGTTTTCGCCGCCGGGCACGCCATGATCGCCAGCCTTCAGCGCCTTGGAAGGCTCGTCAAGGGGGCTTCCCGTGTGTCCAGGGTAGGGCCGTGCA
>PWZG01000067.1 GCA_003567575.1 PVC group bacterium
AGGTAAGCAGAAATCAAATCTAAGTCCTGTTTGACCGGAAGTCGCCTGAGCAAATCCTCGATATCGACGTCTTTTAAAGTTTTTAAGCTGACCTGACCCTGCAGGATCTCAAAAATGCCGGGCACGGTCTTAATTTTTACCCCCAGCTCGCCGCATAAACTGATTAGTTCCTGCAGGGTGCTGTAGGCCGCTGAAGGCATGGCGATAACAACCTCATCAATACCTTTTTGCCGCACCAGATCCGGCAGGTCCTGCCTGGTGCCCAGCACCGGCAGGCCCTGGATAATCTGCTTTCTTTTGCCCGGATCGTCATCTATAAAGCCCGCAAGCTGCAGTTCTAGAGAGGCCCCGTGTTTTTTCAGCTCTTTTGCCACCAGCACTCCCGCCTCACCGGCCCCGACAATCACCGCTTTTCGCTTCTTCCCGCTTCCCTTTGGCTTGCTTAAAAAACTATCCAACAGGCGCACCGAGATCCGGGAACCGCCGATTAAAAATAGCATTAAAAACCAGGCGATAACATAAGAGCTGCGCGGCAGCATGCCGGCATGTAAACTGTAAAGGAAGGTGCCGCCCAGGCCTGCGGTTACAGCTAAAGCGATCAACATCAGCTCATCCAAACTGGCGTAGCGCCACACCCGCCGGTAAAAGCCAAAAAGATAAAAGCTGGCCAGGTTAATGATGATGGCAGGAAGTAGTAAGCTCTCCAGCCGGTCCTGCCAGAAAGCGGTTACGCTCCAGTCAAAACGCAGGTAAACCCCCAGGGCCATGGCGCTTAAAATAAGGCCTGCATCGATAACGGCCATGCCCAGCTGTTTAATTGTCCCGTTTATAATGCGCAAAAAAAATGTTCCTCCCTAATAAAACTAGCTTCTTTTTAAAAAGCGCTTAAGCTTATATTTTAAAAACCTCACTTAAGCCTGTTCTTTATAACCTCAATGACCCGCTCCTGCTCTTCTTCCGTCAAACTTGACCCCGAAGGCAGGCATAAGCCCTGCTCAAAAAGCCTTTCTGAAACGCTCTCGCCTGGTTTATGGGCGTAGTAGCGATAACCGCTATAAAGGGGCTGCAGCTGCATCGGCTTCCAGACCGGGCGGGCCTCAATATTTTCATTTTCTAAGGCCTCGATCAGATCATCGCGGCTGACCCCGCACTTTTTTTTCTCTACAGTTAAGCTCGTCAGCCAGTACGTGGAGCGCCCTTCTTCAGGGCCAGGCATAAATGAAAACCCTCCGGTCCTGCCTAAAGCCTCCCGGTAACGCTCGTTAACCCTTTTTTTGGCAGCGATCCTCTCTTCGATCACTTCTAACTGGGCCCTGCCCACAGCAGCGAGTAAATTACTCAGGCGATAGTTATAGCCCACCTCGGTGTGCTCATAATGCCTGGCCTGCTGCCGGGCCTGGCTGGCCAGGTAACGGGCCCTTTTCAGCGCTTCCGGGTCGCCTGATACCAGCGCCCCCCCGCCGGAGGTGGTGATTATTTTATTGCCGTTAAAAGAAAGGATCCCGAAGCGGCCGAAACTGCCGCTTTTCTTCCCCCGGTAGATAGCGCCAAGTGACTCAGCGGCGTCTTCGATTAAGGCTACCCCGTATTTTTCACCCAGCTCCAAAAGAGGCTTCATCAGAGCGCTCTGCCCGTAAAGGTTGACCACGATCACCGCCTTGGGCAGGGCTTTCTCTTTCTGAGCATCGAAAAGGGCCCTTTCTAAAGCGGCCGGGCTGATATTCCAGGTTTCTGGTTCTGAATCGATAAATACCGGTTCAGCTTCCACGTACAGAATCGGGTTGGCTGTAGCAGCAAAAGTTAATGCAGAACAAAAAATCCTGTCCCCTTTACCGGCCCCTGCTAAAAGCAGGGCCAGGTGCATGGCTGCAGTCCCTGAATTTAAAGCTAAAGCGCCTCTGACCCCCAGGTACGCAGCTATCTCTGCTTCGAATCTATCCACCTGCGGCCCTAAAGGGGCAATCCAGTTTGAGGCGATGGTTTCTTCAAGATAGCGCTGTTCTTTTCCGCTCATGTGCGGCGGGGAAAGGTAAATTCTCTTATTTTCCTCCAGTTTAAAACATCCTTCCCGCTTTAAAATGTAGCCTGTTCTAGTTTCTCAACCCTGCTTTAAATACCCAAGCAGTTTATTAAAATCATACAGGGTTTTTACCGGTGGTCTTCCCTTACTTTCGCCGGAACGCCGCAGCAAAAACTGTGGGGCGCAATATCATTTAAAACCACTGCCCCTGCTCCCACCACGGCCCATTCACCGATGGTTACCCCGGGGGCTACTTTGGCCCCGGTGCCCACAAAAACCCCTTCTTTCAGCCTGCTGGCCCCGGCCAGGTTGACCCCGGGCCCGATCTGCACCCCCCGGGACAGGATACAGTCGTGATCTACGGTAGCAGCGGTATTGACAATGCAGTAATCATCTACCTCGGCGCCGGGATTGATTACAGCCCCGGCCATGATAAAATTACCCTTCCCGGTTGAGGCGAATGCTGAAATACTAACCTGCCGGTGCAAAGCATTGGGCATCATGTAGCCTTCCCGGGCAAAGTGCCGGTTAATGTCGAGACGCCTGCTGTTATCTCCGATGGCCACAAAAATGCCCTCAATATCCCGGTGCTCAAAAATCAGCTCCGGTCGGCCCATAACTTTAGTATTACCGATAATTATTTCACCCAGTTTGGCCGGATCGTCATCATAAAAACCGGCTACCCGGTAACCGCTCATAGTCAAACATTCATAGACGCATTTGGCGTGACCGCCCGCACCGATTATAGCAAGCATATTCTCACCTAGCTCTCTTCTTCATCCCAAGGTTCTGCCCGGTCCGGGCTAACTTTTTCATCACCCTCAAGCTTGCCGGGCCGCAAGCCCTTTTCACCCGCTATGGGGTCGTAATCAGCCTGGCTGTAGAGGTTACTCTTTTCAAAAATCACTTTAAAGGTTTTCAGGATTATTCTTAGATCGAGAACCAGGCTCCAGTTATTAATATACCATAAATCAAGCTCGATCCGCTCCGGCCAGGACAGGGCGCTCCTGCCGTTGACCTGGGCCCAGCCGGTCACGCCGGGCTTGACGTTTAGCCTTTTTTTTTGCCGGGCGTCGTAATTCTCCACCTGGTAAGGCAAAGTGGGCCGCGGCCCGACCAGGCTCATTTCACCCCTTAAGATATTGATCAGCTGGGGCAGTTCATCCAGGCTGAAGCGCCGCATTACCTTACCGGCCCCGGTTATACGCGGGTCTTCTTCTTCCACGAAAACCCCGGCCCCCATCTCTTCAGCGTTAACCACCATGGTGCGAAATTTATAGATCAAAAAGACCCTGCCCCTAAGGCCGGCCCGCTCCTGACGGAAAAATACCGGCCCGGGGTTAT
>PWZG01000013.1 GCA_003567575.1 PVC group bacterium
ATGGCTCCGTTTTGGCACCCCACAAGCGGTGCGGGTAGTCATCCCCGCCTTCGGGGTCGGGCGCGACGGCGGTGTCCCGTTCCGACGATTCATCCGGCTCACCTTGTTGTTCATCGGATTTAGCCTTGGTTTCGTCGGGCGAACGCCGAACGGAATCGGGGGAGCCGCCGATACAGCTCTTGACCCACTGATACTTCCTGGAAATCGCCGGCATGAAAACGATTTGGCACAGCCGGCTGCACTCGGAATCCGTCAATGCAACGCCGGAACCGATTTTCAGGAGCGCATCCAGTACGGGAGTAGCGGACGCCCGCACCGGGGCCACAGGCACATCGGCGGTATTTGAATCGCGCAATACCATGGTGAACATGTCTTTCAAAGGGTTATGGATGTTGTTCGATCTTTCGCATGACTGTTTGCAGACGAACGGTATCGGCATGCTGGAGCCGCCCGAGGCTGAAGCTGATATGGGTACGGGCAACCGGTCGTCGGTACTCCAACACAAAAAACTGTTCATCAGGCCGATCCCGCCCCGGGATTTTCCATGTAATATCGGTTTCGGGCTGAAACAGAGTGGCCGGTTGTTTATCCGCAAGGTAGGGATACTGCCTTTTTGAGCCCGGGACCATCTCAACCGGTTGATATTGCATCATTTGCTTGCGCAGAACCAGGCCGGGATGATGGTCACGGGTGGTGTTGGTATAAAATCCACCGCAGCCCTGCCAGCCTTCGCGCCCGACCCAGAAGATTTCGCCCGTGAAGAAAGTCCGGACCCCGATACAGCCGAGGTCGTCGGACGTAATTCCGGTAAAATCCTTATCGAGCGAATCCTCGTTGATGTCTGCCCCAAACCGTTTGCGCAGTTTTTTCAGTCGATTTTCGATCTTCGCTCTTTTCGAAGCTTTCATCCGAAACCGTCCCCAATAAAACGATCGTTTAATACTTTTGCATGCGCGAAACGACAGGATTACATATGTCAATCCTGCTGCAAACTGGTTTATAAACTAACGAATTAGTTCTGCTTTTGCAAGCAACAACCGTCTTTGCATCCATGGTGTTGCTCGCAACCCGAAAAGGAATAAGGACAGAAGGAATAAGAGGAATAAGGGACAGACAATTTATCACGCTTCGCGCCTTGGAGTGCGGCGGTCGACACCGCCGCCTTCTTGCGGCGAAGCCATGCTTCGCCGCGGGAAAAGGCGGGAGCATGGCTCCCGCACTCCAAGGGCGGCCAAGGGACAGGGCGGCCAAGGGACAGACACTTTATCCGGGGAAAGCCCTGCCGAGGTCCGGAATTATGAAATTATCTTTGACCGGGTTGCCGGTCGCCGGGTAGAATCGAACGTTCAAGATGTTGTTTTTCGCGGAATGCCGGAAATCTGTTGTGTCAGGCACTTACTAACAGCAGAGAAGATGTACGAACCTTTTCATAATAATTCAGTCGGAGTGGACGATCACGCCGCCGACCTCTCGGAGCCGTCCTGACCCTGAAAGATGTAATCGATATAAAGAGGAAAACCATGAAATTGATGATATCCGCGGTCTTACTCCATTTCTTTGTGATCACGCTGAGCGGCTGCGCCACACCGTCGGGTTCCGCGTTCTCGGGGGCATCAGAGACCACCGTAAGCACCATACAGGCCGAACCCCCGCAGGAACCGCTGGTGACGGCAAATGAAGCGACGTTGTTTTTGGTCCAATTCATGGACCTGGAGTTACAGGCGTTCGAAAACGATCTCCGCCTTTATACGTTTGTCGACGATGAGAACAGGGCGACGGATGAACCTGGAGGCATTATCAAGGGTTTAATGACGTTGAAAGCGTCGGTCGTGGACATGACGATGTCGGGGGACGTTGCTTTGGTGCGCTGGGATTTGATTGACATGATCGACGCGCTGGCTTCCGTCGCCATCGGGATTCACAACAAGAGCGGGGATCAAATAAACGCTGAGATGCAGGCTTATTGGTCCGTGGTCGGTACATACATGGAGAATCTCCGGGAGGTTCATGACAAGCACGTGGTTTTTCCCGAAATCGAAGGGGACCATAGTCCGTTACACGCCGAAAAGGCATTGTTTTCCGACCCCAGGGACGCCGAATCCTTCGAGCAGGCTGCCCGGCTTTTCGATGAAAGGGAATATGCCGCCGCCGTGGATTTACTGGAGCCGTTACTCGGGAAATATCGTGATCAGCAGGCGGAAGGCAGTGTGCTCGTCCGGTATGGACAGTGCTACATCGACCTTGAAAGTCCGTTGAATCGAGAGGTGGATTCCGAAGAAAGGCTGCTTGAATACCTGAACGATTATGTTGAGCGTAAACCGTATTCCGTTCACAATTACCCGCTGTACCTGCAATGGCGGACCCTGACACAGACGCGGTATGGTTTATCGAACTGGTCGGTCATTAAAAACCATGAGTACAACCAGGTCATGTGGGGCTTCGTCGAATCGGCATTAACGCATATCCAGGAAAACCCCGCCGATAAGCCAGCCAAGGCAAACATCTTTCTGCTGCTGAGCACCCCGATCATTGTTCGGTTTCCGGCGAATTATCATTTCGGCAATTCGGTTGTCATGGAGCACGCAATTCTATCCCGGATGTTCAATAGACGCGATGAAGACACAGACAAAACGCCGGAGGTTGAATGACCGACAGGCGGCGTGATCCGGAATGGGAAAAGGGACACAGGGGATGGGTTCCAGGACGAAGACGTTTCAGCTTGAGCCGGTGCCTTCGCGCAAAGTCAGGCAATATATGTATTGCCGTTTTGTGGCGCGTCCCAACGAAAACCAGGGACACAACGATCATCTGGGCGCATTATTCAGTTATCTGTCAGCGGGAGCCGGCGCATCCAGTTACGTCAATCATGAAATCGGCTGGAACAAGTACCGGCAACGGGTTTATATCGACAGGTTCCTGACGGCATTTCCCGTGGCGGTGGAGAAGCAATATGGCGCTGCGTAATTGCCGGCTGAAATGGAGTGGGAAGCCGGCTCCTGGGGTTCTGGCGTGTGTATAAACACACACACGACCGGGATTTTCGAGGCGATTCCGGTGTTATCGGTCCGCCCGGATATGGCTGGTTCTGTCGGTAAGTCCTTTTATCACAATGGGATAAGCCTGTGAGCGGTAATCAGACGCCAATCAGCATGCCCCGCAAAAGCCCCCGCAAAACCGGGGAAAATGTACCAAAAAACCGTACATTGGTACCGAAAACGGGTGCGAATTGACCGGTTTTTGGGGTTTTGGGACTCGTTTTCGGGGTAATTGTCCCGGTTTTGCGTGCGGGGATCGGGTTGGCTGGCGGGTTGGTTGGGGTCAGAAAAGACAGGCAGTCATGAATAAAATTATACGACTATCGGG
>PWZG01000314.1 GCA_003567575.1 PVC group bacterium
CCGCCGGCGCCGGTATATCCGCCCGATGCGCCGGTGGCGGAGGCGGTAACCCAGAACGCGTAGAGTTCGCCCCGATCCATCTGGAACTGGAAACAGACCGGTTGATTCTTGCGGGCGGCCAATGGGTTGCCGTTTTTCCAGCGGATTTCGGCGCAGGTACTGTTGCCGACATAAGGGATACACGTTTCGGCGCCGCCATCCGGCAGCGGTTGGCCGTCTTGATCGAGGATGGCAACCCGTAATTCGGCGCCGGCGGTGTTGACATTGACAAACATGCGATCGCCGGAAAAGGAGACCGGCCGGGTTTGCAGTATGGCGCCGCTGAAACGGGGTTGCATTGACGCGATACCGTCACGGCGCAGTTTAGCCAGGCCGACGGCGCCGTTGCCGTACATGCCGCTCTTGAGACCGGTAAGCTCTTTACGCAGCGGGTCGCCGCCATAGGCGCAATAGTAGAACCATAATTCGTCGCCTACAATCAAGCAGACGCCGCCGCACGCTTCCACGTAACCGAATTCCCATGATCCGGGTACGCGGCGGGCATGAATGAAGGGACGCCGGTTGGGACGATGCCAGTGGAATCCATCGCGACTGGTGCCGACGATCAATTCGGTTAGTTTCGGTTCGCCTGCCGATTCGCCGATCTTGTTGGGTGGTCCCTTCAGGATCTGGTGCAGGCTGAGCATGACGCTTTCGTAAGGGACGGCATCGAGGGTATACAATTGCGGCAACGAATCGCCGGCCGGATCCATGGAATCGGCAAGCGTCCATGGAACCGGCTGCTCCGGTTGCCAGCGCCCGCTTTGCAGGAAATCCGCATGTTCGTGGTATTTACGGCTGCGGCCGTATGCGCAACTGGATCGAATACTTTGCACCCACCGATTACGGAACGGGTTATGGAACATGGTACTGCGATCGCCCATCGGTCCCGTCGGCTCCGGCGTTGTCCAGTGGATGCCGTCGGGTGAGGTCATCATCAGGCCGGGTGCGTTGCCGCCTGGGATATTGAAGCGGGCGCCGGCGCTTGAATTCGATTCGCGCAACATCATTTTATAGCGGGTTTGCGGATCGTCGGTCTTGTGATCGATCCATACCGTACCGGAATCCGGATGGATATCGCGCGGCAAACAAATATTGGTTTCCGGCACGACATCGAGTTTTGGGCGTTGCCAGTGAATACCGTCCCGGCTTTCGGCATAGACCATGGCGCCGACATATCCGGCCATATACCACATTTTAAAGAGCTCATCGCGATCATCGTGCCAGACGCCGCCGCATTTGGCGACGGTACACGGCGGATAATCGGGCGACCGTTCCTCGGGACTTTGCGGGAACATGACCGGATTACAGGGATATTTCGCAGGCTGATGAAATACGCGGGTCATGGTGGTGTTTGGCGCCACCAGGAAATCGTCGACCAACAGTTGGCGACCGAGATCGATCGGGATCACCGGCGGCGGCGTTTCCAAATAGGGTACGCGCATGGGTTGTCGCGACCGCATATCCATATCGCGCGGCGGCCATTCGTCAGGCAGAATAATTCCGTTGTAGAGTTGTTCGGTCATTTAATATTCCCTTATTTATTTTCCGGTAATCGATATCCATAAAATGAGTATGGCGCCCAAAAGGATGGCGGCGGCGATCAGGCGGAGGGTACGCGTTGACCGGTTGAGCAAAAAGCGGTCGGTGATGCGTTTCACGGCATCGAGATCCGCGTAAAGAAAGGCGCCGACCACGAACAGTGCGCCGACCAGCATGATCAGGGTATGGTAAACCGGTTGCTGGAACACGAGGATACCCCAGATAATGACGCCAATGGCGCCCAGCAGGATGGGCAACAAGGTGGGGACATTGGATGCGGCACGCAGCCAAAGCCCGGCGAATTTTTTGTAACTCTCCGGCGCCGCCAGGACCCAGACGGCTTCGAGCATGGCGATGACGGCGAAGACGATCAAGATGATTTGCATTGTATTAACGTTCATGAGAGTCCTTTCAGAAGGTTGTTTAAGAGTTTCTCCCGATTTGAAGCGGCAGGACCCACCAGGGCGGCCGCCGCGTTGTTTTTGTGCATCAACCGATTGGCCAACTGTTGCAGATCCCGGGCTGTGACCGCGCGCAGACGGTCGATCACGGTTTCCGGGGAAATCACGGTATCAAGGTGCAACACGCTGCCGCCGGCCCACATCATCTGGCCGGAAGTGCTTTCCAGGTTAAGCAGGATTTGACCGGCGGCATAGTCGCATGCCTGCCGCAATTCGGCGGCGCGCACCGGTTGCCGGCACAATCGCTTGATTTCGTGAATCACCAGTCGTATCACGGTTGTCATACGTTCGGGATCGGCGCCGGCGCTGATCACCAGTTCGCCGGTTTCGCGGAAAAACTGGACACCGGATCCGATGGCATAGACCAGGCCGCGCCGTTCCCGTATGGTTTGGAAGAGTCGTGAATTCATGCTTTCTCCGAGAATGATATTCAGCAACTGCAACGCATAGCGTTGCGGATCATGCCGGCCGAAGGCACGGAATCCGAGCGCCAGATGCGATTGTTCGCTGTTGCGGTCGACGCATACAACGGCCGGTCGGGGCGCGGATCGTGCGCCGAAGGAACGGCATCGCGGCACGGGCTGGGCCTTCAGCGCCGCGGTATGACGCCGCGTCTTTTCGATCCATATCTCCGGATCGATACGGCCGGCGAAAGCAAACACAGTATTGGCCGGCACATACCGGTTGTTTTTGAATGCCATAAGATCTTCCCGGCGCATGTTCGACAGGGCCGCCGGATTGCCGGCCAGCGTGCGACCCAGCGGATGCCGGGGAAACAGTTGGCCGCTCAGGATTTCTTCGACCATTTGATCGGGTTGATCGCGGTACATCATGATTTCATCGATAATCACGCCGCGTTCCCGATCGATATCGCGCCTGGCAAATCGCGGGTGCAGATACATTTCCGCAATGATACGGAATACCGGACCGAGTCTTGCCGCCGGTGTTTTAACGAAGTAACACGTTTCTTCTTCCTGGGTAAACGCGTCGCAAAACGCACCGCGTCCCTCGATGGCTCGTGAAATGGCGCGTGCCGAAAGCGTATCGGTTCCTTTGAACAAGAGATGCTCGATAAAATGGCTGATCCCGGCCTGTGCCGCGGTTTCATGACGTCCGCCGACACCGACCAGCACGCCGGCCGCGGCGCTTTGGACGTGCGGCATCGGCACCGTGACAACCCGGATTCCGTTGTCCAGCGTTGCGACATTCGCGTTCATCATACTTTTATTCGTCGCCATAAATCGTGATTCCGTGTTGCCATGGGATGGCCATGCGTCGGACAAGTTTTTATCCGTCAGGTAGATATCGTTCCGGCTGCCTGTTGCAGCGCATCGAAGTTGGTTACCCCGTCGTAGAGTGCCTTGCCGACAATGACTCCGATCAGGTTCTGACGGTTGATACGGCGCAAGGAAATGATATGCTCGGGCGCCGCCACGCCGCCCGAGGCGATGATCCGACAAGACGGCGCCGCATCGCAGACGGCAGCGAGGGCATCGGTATTGGGCCCCTCCAGCATACCGTCGGTTGCCGTATCCGTGTAAATCAACGTGGCGACACCGGCGTCGGCCAGTTGTCGCGCCAGCTCGACGGCGGTGACCGCGGTGGTATCCAACCAACCCCGGATTTGGACATGGCCGTCGCGTGCATCGATGCCGACCGCGAGGCGGTCGCCGTGGCGTGCCGCCAGCTCGGCCAATGTTTCCGGTTCCGTACAGGCGCGGGTTCCCAGAATGACACGCGCGGCGCCGGCCTCGATGCGTTGCGCGATGGTTTCCGGCGTACGCAATCCGCCGCCGGTTTGGACCGGAATCGTCAATGCGGCCAGAATGCGGCGGATTACGGCGTCGTGCACCGGTTGTCCCGTGAACGCACCATCCAAATCGACGACATGCAACCAGGTCGCGCCGCGTGCCTGCCAGGTTTGGGCCATGGCGACCGGATCCGTCGAATAGACGGTTTTATCTTCGGCTCGTCCGCGACGCAGACGCACGCATTCGCCGTCTTTGAGGTCGATTGCGGGAATAATTGTCAGTGGTTTCACAATGTCCCCTTACTTGAAGGCACGCCGCGCACGCGCGGATCGCGTTCGCAAGCCATGCCGAAGGCGCGGGCGATCCCTTTGAAGACGGCTTCATACGCATGATGCGGATCGTGACCGTAAAGCTGTGCTACGTGCAGGTTCATACGGGACTGTACCGTGAATGCCTGTAGAAATTCGCGGATCAGGCCCAGATCGAAATCGAGGATTTTGCGGCGTCGGTTGGCCATATCCAATTGCAGAAAAGGTCGGCCGCCCAGATCCAGTGCGACCCGGCAGAGCGCGTCATCCATCGGCAACAGGCACCAGCCGTAACGTCGGATACCGCACCGGTCGCCCAAAGCATCGTTTACGGCATTCCCCAGCGTCAATCCCAGGTCTTCGACCGTGTGATGATAATCCACCGCCAGGTCGCCGCCGGCATTGATGCGCAGATCGCATAAACTGTGTTTGGCGAACAGTTCGAGCATATGATTCATGAACGGTAATCCGGTATCGACTTCCCCGTTGCCGGCCCCGTCAATATTTAATTCCAAGCGGATATCGGTTTCCCTGGTTTTCCGGTGAATTTCGGATTTTCGATTCAGTGTACTCATGATTTCATCCAATAGCCTTTCAAAAACCCATCCATGACTGTATTCCAAGGGCGGTGACAATCCCGAGGGCCATACCCATAATGACTTCCAAGCGGGTATGCCCCAGGATTTCCACCAGTTTCTGGTCGGCGAACCGGTGTTCCTTGAAGGCGGCATCGATCATTTCGTTGAGCAGGATGGCTTGCATTCCCGCGGCGCGGCGTACGGTTGAGGCGTCGAACATCACGACGCCGGCGAACGCGCATGCCACCGCAAACAGCGGACTGCCGAACCCGGCCTCGATGCCGGCCGATGTCGCCAGACCGCCGGCCATGGCCGAATGCGCGCTTGGCATACCGCCGTTGCGTACCAGGCACCCGAAATTGAGGCGTCGTGTTTGGACCACTTCAATTATCATTTTCGTTACTTGGGCGATCGTCCACGAAAAGAACGCCGCCCAGAACGTGGTATTATGCCAGAACTCCATTGTTATGTTCCCGCATCGGAATTGGGGTTCTCAGCCATCGTCTGTGCTTGCAGACACAGTTCGGCCGCCTTGAACGCATGCTGTTGTGTCATGGCGGTTTCGGTTCGATCGAGACAATCCCGGATCAGTTGGCCGAAAAACGGGAACCCGACCTTTCCGCGAAGATCCATCCGGTGTTCCCCTTTGCCGTCTACCAAAATCAGATGTTCACCTTTGCCTTCGGCGCCGGCATCGACATATTTACGCAATTCGATGTAACCATCGGTTCCGACGATGAAAGTACGGCCGTCACCCCAGTTACGCAAGCCGTCCGGCGTGAACCAGTCGACGCGGAAATAGAATGAAGCGCCGTTATCGCCGACTACGGCGGCTTCGCCGAAATCTTCCAATTCCGGATATGCGGGATGGTTGTAATTGGCAACGCGGGCATAGCGTACGGTTGCATCCCGGCAACCGGCATAGTGCAGAAATTGTTCGCATTGATGACTGCCGATATCTGTCAAAATACCGCCGTAGCGGTTCTTGTGGTAGAACCATTCCGGCCGGTTTTCCGGTTTTCCGAGTCGATGCGGACCGAATCCTGTGACATGCATGACTTTGCCGATGGCGCCCTGCGCGATTAAATCGCCCGCTGCCACGGCGCATTCGACATGCAGGCGTTCGCTGAAATAGACCATGTATTTTCGGCCGGTTTCCGTAACGGTTTGGCGGGCCTTTTCGAGTTGGGCCAGCGAGGTGAACGGTGTTTTATCGGTAAAATAATCTTTCCCGGCTTGCATGACGCGCACGCCGAGCGGTCCCCGCTCACTGGGTATGGCGGCAGCGGCTACCAATCGCACGTCGGGATCGTCGAGAATGGTTTCCAGCGATGGCGCCGCGCGTACTCCTGGATAATTTTCCTGAAATTTGCGGACCTTTTCGGCATCCGGATCGTATACCCAGCGTAATTCGGCGCCGGCTTCGACCAGACCGTTGCATTGTCCGTTGATATGGCCATGATCCAGGCCTGTTGCCGCGAACACGAATTCTCCCGGCGCAACGACCGGCCGTGATTTTCCCTTGGGGGCATAATTCATTCCATCGGCTTTACTCATGATATCATCACTCCTTGTAATCTTTATGTTGGCAACAAAACAACGTCCGGCGTAGCCGCCCATTTTCGTTGCCGTGCCAGTACCGCCAGCCGGTCGGCGCACTGCCGGCGCAACGCCTGCAGCGGCCCGTCTACCCGCCGCCGTTGCCGCCGCCTGTTCGCATGGTCGTTCGCGAGGGCGGTTGCCAGGTGAACACTCCGTCGCAATCCGAGGGCGCCGACGCCGGCAACGGTATCCCACAGCGGCGCCAGCCGGACAAGTATCGTTGCCAAACAACGATCCAGCATCAGGGCCGTCCTTTCGGTCTCATGCAGTTTCAGCAACGAACAATCGAGTATCCAGAACGGTTGCTCGCCATGAAATGTCCAGTTAGCCGGCTGTACCAGGCGGGTATCGAAAAACATCAGCAGTGTTGCCGTTTCCGGTGCGCCGCATGCCGTCAATGCGCGGCAGACGCGCGGCAACCATTCCGAGGGCAAGGCATCCGGTCGCCCCGTCGCTTCAATCCATTGCCAGGCCACGGCATGGGCCAGCTCGCGAATATTGCGACGATCCATGGACTGGCAGGCGCCGTCCGCGGCCTCGATTCGCGCGACGATTCGCGCGGCCAGGCGCTGGACCGGGTCCGCCTCCCGATTCGTTGCGTTGAGCATCATCATGGCCGCACCATCATCCCTTCAATGGCACTGAGAAATTGGTTTACATCCTTGAAGCGGCGATAAACTGAGGCAAACCTGACATAGGCTACATCGTCGATTTTTTCCAGCCGTTCCATGACTTTTTCGCCGATTGCTTCGCTGGGAACTTCGCGGTCGTATTCGTTTTCCAGTTCCACCAGGATCGTATCGACCATCGTTTCCATCTGGTCGGCACTGACGGGTCGCTTTTCGCAGGCACGTTGAACGCCGTTAAGCAGTTTGATCCGGTCCAGATCTTCGCGTCGTTTATCCCGTTTGATAACCCGCAAGTGGGCGCGGATCACCTCTTCATAGGTGGTAAACCGGTGTTCGCACTTGACGCACATACGGCGGCGTCGGATGGCATCGCCGCCGCGCGCCGTCCGGCTGTCGGTTACTTTATCCTCGAGATGACCGCATCGCGGACAACGCATTTTTCCTCGCTTGCTTATTGGTTGTTTGCCGGGATGCGGGTAACCGCTTTTCCCACGGCTGCTTCGGGAACCATCATAGCATGACCGGCGGGGAATTCAACCTTTAATGCAAAGTTGGGATTCCAACCGCGCAACCCGTTTCAGCATGGTGTTATAGATGCGGTGCGCCTCCGGATCGGGTTCGGCGGCCACATGTGTCGCCGGTGACGACGGTAAAATGTCGGCAAACGGGATAAACCGGTCCGCGGCATAGCAACGGTATCCGTGTAATGCGCGGTAAGCGGCGCCGAGTGCCGCCGAATCCCGCTGATCAATCACGGCAACCGGAACGCCGAACACGTCCGCCAATCCCCGCAACATGACCGGATCTTGCGAAGCGCCGCCTGTTGCCAGCAAGCGTCGTGGCTGCAAGCCGAGTCGTTCGCCGTGTAAACGCATTGACAGGAACTGCGATTCGACAACCGCCCGTACATCGCCGTCGCGATCGAATTCGGCGACCGGCCGATCCCGTTCATCGAAGCGGAAGACACCGGTATTCAATACCGGCGGCGTGATTTCCGGTTCAAGGAAAAACATGCCGATCCGCCCATGATTTCCGGGCGGTGTTCGCGCAAACGCGTCGCCGAAATCCGTCCAGGATCCACCGGCATGACGGTCGCGCACCCGTTCCCGGGTCAATGAACCGTTTTTGAAACAGATCATTGCCATATATCCTTCGGGATCGATCGGATTGACGAAAACATGACCTTCCTGTCCTGACGGTCGCGGGTCACGTAACGAACCGAACACGGTATCGCTGGTTCCCAGACTGACGGCGATATCGCCGGCTTCCTGCAATCGCAGTCCGGCCAGACTGTTGGGGTTGTCGCCGGAAAAGGCGATAACGCGGCAGGATTTTGAAAAACCGTAACGCTGCACGAACCAGGGCGCCATTGTGCCGACACATGAATGCGACGGTACCGGCGTTCCGAGCCGCGATGCCAAATCCGGCGCGCAGGCCGTCAGGGCGGTAGCCACCCATTCCCGCTGCCGGATATCCAGCAGGTTCATTCCCGATCCATCGCTGAAATCGATCGGCGCCGGCGTTCCCGTCAACAATCCGGCCATGAACGAACTTACCAGGGCAATCCGTTCGCTTTGCGCGTAACGTTCAGGTTGCGTTTGATGCAATTTGGCGATCTGGTTCCCGGTAAACCGTTCATAGGCCCGCGACCCGGTAAGGTCCGCCACGGCTTGCGCGCCGCCCAGCGCCGTTTCCAGGGCGCGACATTGCGCCGTCGTACTGGAATCCATCCAGACCGGCGATGCGTCCAGCGCGAATATCGTTTCGAGCTGGGTATGCAACGGTTCCGTTGCGGACAAATCACGCAGTTTTCCCTCTGTCCCGTGTGCCAGGTAGACGCTGCCGTGTTGTTGACCGGACCCCGACAGGGCGGTTATGTGTTGAAACGGGAATTCCTCCGCACGCATCCCGTCGAACAACCGATCCAGCGCGGCTACCCACATTAAAGGCGGCGCGGTAACGGTCAGTTTGTCATCATGCCGGTGAACGCCGCCCTGTGTGGCGAATTGCGGCAGGTCGCGGTCGAAATTGACCACGAATTCCGATTGTACATTCAACGCGGCATCGATGATCAATGCCTTCAGGCTTTGCGTACTGGCGTCAAGCCCGAGGTAAAGCGGCGTTTTTTGAGTTTTCATGGGTGGGTTAATTCAGGCGAATGGCAACAAATCGGGAGTGCCGGCCGTCGCGAACCTGAAGCAGCACGGTATTTCCGCCTGCTTCCAAAGCCTGATAGAATTCTTCAGGCGTTCTCACCGGTTGACGATTGATACTGGCAATCAGGTTGCCGGGCCGGATACCGGCCCGCGCGGCAGGTCCATGGGGCCGGACTTCCTCGACCAGAACGCCGCTGCCAAGTTCATAACCGAAACGCGCCGCGGTTTCGTCGGTCAATTGCTGCACCTTGAACCCGAGTTTTTCCTGCCATGCTTCCTCTTTCTCCATGGTAACAACTTTCGTATCGTCGAGCGTTCCCATTTCAATGGTTTTCTTGAGCGTTTCGCCCTCGCGAAAGATCGTCAGCTCGATGGTGGTGCCGGGCGCCGTCAAGGCGACCTCGTTACGGAACGAGGCCACATCCTTGATTTCACGACCATCCCGTTTCAGCAGGATATCGCCTTGTTTAAGGCCGTGCTTGTCGGCCGGTGAATCAGGAACGACATCGCCGATCAGGATTCCGCGCGGATCTTTCAATCCAAACGATTCCGCCAGTTCGCTGGTGAGTTCCTGGATCATGATACCCAGATGACCCCGCGTGACTTCTCCGGTTGCAACAAGTTGTTCCTTGATCGCGCGGGCCATATTTATCGGCACCGCAAATCCGATCCCCATATAGCCGCCGCTACGGGTAAATATGGCCGTATTGATGCCGATGACTTCGCCGTTGATATTCAGTAGCGGTCCACCCGAGTTGCCGGGATTGATTGCCGCATCGGTTTGAATGAAATCCTCGTAATCGGCCAGGCCTATGCCGCTGCGTCCTTTCGCGCTTACGACGCCGACGGTCAAAGTTTCACTCAGGCCAAACGGATTGCCGATGGCGATTACCCATTCGCCGATTTCCAGAATATTAGAATCGCCCATGGCAATCACCGGAAGATCGTCGTCGCTGTCGATTTTTATCACGGCCACTTCCGACTGCGGATCGCCGCCAATATGTTCGGCTTCAAACTCGCGGCCGTCATGCAGGCGAACGGTGATTTTATCGGCATCGCGGACGACATGATTGTTGGTCAGGATATAGCCGTCACGGCTGACGATGAATCCTGATCCCTGCCCGACCTGACGCTGTTGCCGCGGCGGCGTCTGGCGGCGGGGTGAGCGCGGATCGCCGAAAAAGTGACGAAAAAAGTCATCTCCGAAAAAGTCGAATTGATCACCGAACGGCGTGCCTTGCCGTTGAGGCGCTTCAATTGTTTTTTCGACCTTGATAAAGACAACGGCGGGCATAGCTTGTTTCGCTACCCTGGTAAATGCCTGCGAAGCTCGTTCCAGGACTTGAATGGCCTGGTCTTCCTCATCCGCGCGGGCGGCGACCGGCCGGATCCCGGCCGGCGCTAAGAAAAAAAACATCAACAGACCCAATAAAACCGCTGCCGGAAAAGTTCCCCTGCCAAAACGACTAATTAGATGCATTATAACAAACCTCCTTTGACATATATAACGGTTAAAACACAATGTTGCCTAAAGTAAAAATTTGTACTGATAATTTAGCAAAATTCCGGGGATTGCGCAAGTGATGCGTAAGCGGATGCAGAAAAAACTGTCGAAAAAACTTGTGTTTTATGATCATGTCATGATATTATAGGTATTCGAGTTAGCGTTGCTCTTGCAAGGTATTAAGCGTCTCATAGTTGTCGCACCCTGCGATCGTCCGGCCGAGGACCCGCCGCGGGCGGGCAGGCGGCCGGCTCCATATTTTGGAGACGGCGGTTCCCCCGCCGTGATCAGAGCGCCAGGCAGCGACAATTGTGAGACGATTAGTGACTTATTCAAGCATGGTTGCGCAAAAAAACAAGACAACGGTGAGCCGCTTACTCGCGTGATCACCCTCTCCCGCTGGGAGAGGGCCGGGGTGAGGGTTGGCGAAGCCATTAGCAAGGAGGGTCGCATGACGGTCGGGAGTTCAATCGGGCGTAACTGAAGATGAGTATCCGGTATTTAGAAAGGGTCGGCATGAGGTCATGGATTACCGTGGTTCTGGCCGCATGGCTGGTGTTATTGGCGCCGGCTACGAACGCTGTTGAATCCGATGCAGCCCTGCCCGATACAGCGATGGCCGGGAACGGGATAACGGTGGATACGGTATCGGCGGCTGAGACAACCGATATCGGCGATGCCTTTGACCGCGGCTTGCCGCTGGCATTGTTACTGGTGTTCCTTATTGGTCTTGCCTTGAATCTGACGCCCTGTATCTATCCGATGCTGGCCGTGACCGTTTCGATTTTCGGCGGTCAAACGGAAACCCGTACGTTAAGCGTATTTGGTAAAGCATTGATCTACGTGCTGGGAATTGCGACCATGTACAGCGTGCTCGGCGTCGCGGCGGCGTTGACCGGCGGTTTGTTCGGCGGACTTCTGCAATCGCGGGCGGTCCTGGTAGGCATCAGCCTGTTGTTCATTCTGCTTGCACTCAGCATGTTTGGCCTTTATGAGTTACAGGTGCCGCCCGCCGTTATGGCCAAACTGGGTGGCACGCAGAAAGCCGGATTGGCCGGTATTTTCCTCTCCGGTCTGCTGGTGGGTGTGTTTGCCGCTCCCTGTATCGGACCGCCCATTATCGCGTTGCTGGCGCTGGTGGGTCAGCGCGCCGATCCGCTGTTTGGTTTCATGGTCTTTTTCGTGCTCAGCCTTGGTTTGGGTGCGCCATACCTGGTATTGGGTACGTTCTCCGGATTGTTGCGGAAAATGCCGCGCTCGGGTGAATGGATGATCTGGGTCAAGAAATTACTCGGGTTCGTTCTGGTCGGGGTCGCCTTTTTCTATCTTTCGCTGGCTTTCCGTCCTTCCCTGGTGTTTGTTTTGATTCCGTTGACGCTGGTTGTCGGTGGCATGTATCTCGGTTTTCTGGAACGTTCGTCGGTTCCCGGCCGCTGGTTCGTTTGGTTCAAGCGCCTCGTCGGGGTCGGCGCCATCATGGGTGGCATCATGTTCTTCGCGATCGGACGTCAACCATCGTTGGAATGGACACCTTACACGCCGGAACGTGTGGCTGCCGCCAACCGGACTACCGTCCTTTATTTTACCGCGGACTGGTGTATCCCCTGTTTGGAATTGGATCGCCGTACATTTACCGATGATTCCGTGATTCGCGAATTGCAACGGTTGGCCACGTTAAAAGCGGATTTGACGCGTTACGATTCGCCGGAATCGCGCGATGTGCGCGAACAATATGCGATTCGGGGCGTCCCCACGATGGTGTTTCTGGATGCCGCCGGCAACGAGCTGCCCAATACCCGTCGGGTAGGCTTCGTCAATGCCGATGATATGCTGCAACACCTTGATGCGGTACGCCGCCAAGCGCGTACCGCGTCGCTGGAACCGGCGCATGTAGCGCCGGCAGCCGAGGCGGAAGACGATCCATCGCAAGCCATGCTGGTGGCCGACGTCGAATGGATTCAACCCGGCCGCCCGTTCCGGATCGGGATTCTGTTTGACATCATCGATCAATGGCATGTTTACTGGCTTAATCCCGGCGATTCGGGAATCGAACCCATCATCGAATGGCAACTACCCGCGGGATTTTCGGCCGGTGCATTGCAATGGCCGCATCCGCAACGATTCGATGATCCGCCGTTCGCTACCTTCGGTCATGAAGAGGAATTGTTGCTGGCCCGCGAAATCCGGGTGCCGCATGATCTGGAAGCCGGACAAACGGTCACGTTCACGGTCGATGTCGAATGGCAGGTCTGTAAAGATATCTGTATCGTGCAGCACGATGTCCTGACGCTGCAACTCGATGTGCGCGATGAACCACCCGCCGCGGCCGCGGCATGGCAAGCCGCTTTCGATCGCGCCGATGAACGGCTGCCTGTTGACGATCCGGATTGGACTTTTGCGGTCACCGACGCAAACGGAAGGTACCGGCTCTCTGTAACGCCGCCGGACGCGATCGGTCTCGATGCCGTGACGGGGTCGGAATTTTTCCCGGAACAAACCGGGTTTCTACGCAGCGGCCCCTACCGCTGGCAGAGGGAAGACGACCGCGCGCACATGCAGTTAATCCCTGAAGGCTCCGTACCGGAAGACAAACGGTTGCGCGCCGTATTGGTCTTGCCCGAATCCGTGGTGGGAGCACAAAGACGTCCCCGCGCCATTGCCGTGGACGTCGCCTTGCCGGAAGCATCCGATGAATAAGCCATGAAAAACCGAAAACGCTTGATGCAAACAAGGAAAGGAGGAACCGCGGTTTACGGATCGCCTAGCATCACAAAGGTATCGACAACGGAAACCAGGTATGTTACCCTATCAAGCAAAACCTACAACAGGAGGAGGAAGACAATGAAACGAATCATGATGGCAATCACCGTCGTACTGACGGCCGTATTTATGACGGCCTGCCCCCAGCCGGCCGATGAGGTCGCCCCTACACCCGTGGCGGAACCGGCGGAACCGGCAATTGAGGCGCCAACGACCGTGGAACCGACCATTGAAGACCCAATGATCGTGGATCCGGCGGTTGATGAACCGGTCGTTGAGCAACGGGCGGTCGAAGGTCCGGCGATCGGGTATCCGGCGCCGGATTTCACGCTCCCGAACCTGGATGGCGAGGAGGTCACCTTGTCGGACTTCCGGGGACAGTACGTCGTGCTCGAATGGATCAACTATGATTGTCCGTTCGTCGTGAAACATTACAGTACCGGCAATATGCAGAGACTGCAGAATAAATATATGGAGCAGGGCGTTGCATGGCTGGGAATTTGCTCGTCCGCACCCGGCAAACAGGGATATTTCGAGCCCGAAAAATGGAAAGAACTCGCGGCCGAACGCGAATCGACGCCGACCGCGATCCTGCTGGATCCCGAGGGCAATGTCGGCCGCGCATACCGTGCGCGTACGACCCCGGAAATGTTCGTCATCAATCCCGAAGGCGTGTTACTGTATATGGGCGCGATTGACGACAACCCGAGCCGGCGGCATGAGGACGTGGAGACGGCCAAGAACTACGTCGAAGCGGCATTGGATGCAGCCATGGCAGGCGAAGAAATCGAGACAACCGTCTCGCGGCCATACGGCTGTTCCGTTAAATATTGACTTGTTGAGAATTGCCAAAGTAAGGCGGAACGTCCCGGATACTGATTTGTGGATCGGTGGATCGAGAACGGCGACGACTACGTATTACGAGGCGAGGAATTCCCAATCTTCCTCGTCCTCAGTGAGCGAAGCGAACGGTCCTCGTCCTCGTTCTCGATTGCGCCGAAAACGGATCGAGGACGAGAACGAGAACGATTAGTAAACTACCATTCGCCCACCGATTTGCGGCCGCTGTAGGACGGGATGCCATCCCGTCCCACGAAAGACGCCACAAAAGGATCTTGAGAGGCATCCGTGGCCAGCAAGATCCGTGACCGG
>PWZG01000123.1 GCA_003567575.1 PVC group bacterium
GTTTGTCGGCGCGCCGCTGACGCAGACCATTTACGGTCTGATCCTGATGCTTCAGATCAATGAAGCCGCCGCAACCGCCACGGCCTTCCCGTTCCTGATCGGCGCCGGCTTATTGGGTGGGCTGGCCATGGGGGCATCGGCCATGATGCAGGGCCGGGCGGCGGCCGGCGCATCGGATGCCTTTGCCGAAACAGGTAAAGGATTTGTAAACTATCTGATAGCGCTCGGTATCGTTGAAACCGTCGCCCTGTTCGTGATGGTATTTGTCATGCTGATGCTGTAAATCGACTTAGCGGATCACCACCCGTTTACCCCCGTTTTCCAGGCTTTCGCGGGCGGCGCACAAGGCGGCTATTACGTTCCATGTTTTTTCGAACGGCAACCTGGATTTCCCGGTACGGAACGAATGGATCGCTTCCACGATATGGGTCCGGAACGACGGATAAGCGCCCCCGTGCGACACGGAGAGCGAACCCTGTTCACCGTAAACATTGAGTTCGCTGCCGACGATATTTTTGAAGACGCAGACCATGCCCAGCATACCCGTTTCGAATTCAAGATAGAGAATATCCTTGCCTGTCATTTCACTGACATGCCGGACGGCCACCACCTTGGGATCGTTCAACAGCGAGAGCATTCCTTCGAGATAATGGACGGCATACTTGCGTAAATCTTTCGTTCCCACGGCGACCGCGAGTTTCAGCGCGCCCAGCCCGGGTACCGCGCCACGATGCGTCTGGACGCCGGCCGAGTAACGCAAGGCCGAACTGGACATGATAAACTTGCCGGCATTGACTTGTTCGGAGAACCAATCGAGATCTTTCCTAGCGAAAGCCAGCGGTTTATCGATAAAAATCGGGACATCGGCCTCGATAAAGGGCTTGGCCATGGCCACATGATTCTCGGGATCGTCCCTGGCCAGCAGGACGGCATCGACGTTGCCGATCATATCCTCCGCCTTATCCACAACCGTTTCGATACCGGAGGCGCGGGCGACGTGTTCCGAAAGCGTTCGCTCCTGTGTCCAGACATGGGTTACCCGGGCGTAATCGATGCCCAGTGTATCGCGATTGGCGCCCAGATATTCCGGGATCACCGGATACCCGCATTCCTGCATGTATGCCATATCGAAATCGCCGTTGATAATGGCCGACCACGAGTACGGATGCCCGTTGCCTTCGCTTAAACCGATGATCCCCAGCCTTAACGTCTTCATCTCCATAATCCGTTATCCTTTGATGTTATGTTCTTGACGCCAGCGATAAGTGCGTCACACACGATATCAAAACACAATCCGCGAACTATGGCAAGTTTTTGCTTGTTGACCGATTCGGTTGCCAAGTCACCGGATTTTGGTATAATGCGCGCCATGTTAAACTTATACAATACGCTGACACGCCGGCGCGACGCCTTCGAACCGCTCGAGCCTGGTATCGTCAAACTCTATACGTGCGGTCCAACGGTTTACAACGTCGCCCATCTGGGTAATTTCCGCGCGTACATATTCGAGGATATTCTGCGGCGTACCCTCGAATATCGCGGTTATCGTGTCGTTCAAGTAATGAATTTGACGGATGTCGACGACAAAACCATTCGCGGCGCCATCGCGGCCGGCATCAGTCTGGATGCGTTTACCCAACAATTCAAGGACGCCTTTTTCGAAGATCTGAAAACGTTACGCATCAAGCCGGCGGAACATTATCCGGCGGCAACGGCACATATTCCCGATATGATCGCACTGATCGAACGCTTGATCGAGCGCAACCATGCCTATGTCGCCGACGACGATTCGGTTTATTTCAACATCGCATCGTACCCGGCTTATGGTCGGCTGGCGCGTCTGGATTTATCGAGTCTACAACCGGGCACCCGTGTGGCGCACGACGAATACGCCAAGGATAATGTTGCCGATTTCGCTCTCTGGAAAGCCTGGGACGCCGACGACGGGGATGTCGCCTGGGATTCGCCGTGGGGCCGCGGTCGGCCCGGCTGGCATATCGAATGTTCCGCCATGTGCATGCGTTACCTTGGCGAAACCTTCGATATTCATACCGGCGGCATCGACAATATTTTCCCGCATCATGAAGATGAAATCGCACAAAGCGAAGCCGCCACCGGCAAACCGTTGGCGCGATACTGGCTGCATTGCGCCCATTTGATCATCGACGGACAGAAAATGTCGAAGTCGCTGGGCAACTTTCATACGTTACGCGATATTGTCGCCATGGGCTTTCGCGGTCGCGAAATCCGGTACCTGCTGGCATCCGCGCATTACCGGCAGACCCTCAACTTTACCTTCGACGCATTGCACGCGGTACGCAGCGCGCTTGACCGCATCGATACGTTCCGGCAACGTTTGCAACAGGTTGCCGGCGGCATCACGGTTTCTCAGGAAACGGCATTGCCGGATTGGGCACAGAACACAGCCGCGAAGTTCGACCAGGCTATCTGCGACGATTTGAATACCGCGGCGGCATACGGCGCCCTGTTCGAAACGATCCATGAAGGCAATCGCTTGATGGACGGCGGCCGGGTGTCGGATCGGGATGCCGCGGCCGTGTTGACGATGTTCGATCGCTGGGATCGCGTCCTTGCCATTATGACGCCGGACGCGGATGCCACAACGGTAAATGGCGCCGAAGATCCTGTCATTGCCGGTCTGCTGGAACAACGACAAGCGGCACGGCAGGGAAAAAATTTCAAGGAATCGGACCGTATCCGCGATTTATTACGCGATAAAGGCTGGATAGTCCGCGATACGCCCGCGGGACAGGAGCTCAAGCGGGCGCATATCACTTCCGACCGTCATTCCCTCGATGGATCAATAGCGTGTGCTCAGTAGGCGGAATGCGCCCGGAAATCCGAATGACGAAATACCCAAAAAAGAATGAATGACAAAACACCCAAATACCCAAGCACGAAGGAAGCACGAATGACGAAATACCCAAGCCCGAAGGAAGCTGAACGTCCAACATCGAACATCGAACACTGAACATCGAAGTTAAGAAAGGCATCTCGATATTCCCCATTTCGATGTTCTGATGTTGACTGTTCGATGTTCGATGTTCAAAGTAGACAATCTATTGTTTAGTTGCTGAGCGTAAGGGCCTAAATTCGAAAC
This sequence comes from PVC group bacterium, assembly GCA_003567575.1. GTDB lineage: Bacteria > Verrucomicrobiota > Kiritimatiellia > CAIKKV01 > PXCX01 > PXCX01. Next base: position 3,122 of record PWZG01000123.1, read on the forward strand.
ACCGAAATCCGAAAAAAAGAACAAAGCGAAAATCCGATGTGTCGCGGCGTCTTGTCCTGCGTAGCTGAAGCGTAGAAGGAAGCGTGTAAACGGAAGCCCGAATGGCCGAAACCGGAATGACGAACAGTCTGGTCAAAGGCGTGTCTCCTTGTTTTTAGCTTAGGTATTTCGTCATTCCTTCGTGCTTGGGTATTTGGGTATTTCGTCATTCGTCATTATACTCAACA
>PWZG01000610.1 GCA_003567575.1 PVC group bacterium
AAGTCAAGAAAGGCATCTCCAGATTCCACCATTTCGACCGTTCGATGTTGACTGTTCGATGTTCGATGTTCAAAGTAGACAATCTATTGTTTAGTTGCTGAGCGTAAGGGCACTAATGGCTTCGCCAACCCTCACCCCCTGCCTGCGCCAAGCGCGGCGCGGCAGGCAGGCGGCCCTCTCCCAAGGGGAGAGGGAGATCAAGCGAGTGAACGGCTGACGGTTTTCTTGTTTTTCATGCCGGTTTCGTGAGTTTAAGGCACTGAGTGCCATTCCGGCTCTAATGCGGGCTTCGCCCGCAACCCAGAGGTCAGAGGTCAGCGACACCCGATTCCGTCTCCGGTCTTCCGTCTCCGGTCGATTCCCGCCGGCTGACGTTCAAAACGGCGAGCATTTATCCCTTCCTGATTTCCTGAGTTCCTGATTCGGCATCCGGGCAATCGCGCCGATCAGCTCATGGAACACAGGCGCCAAATCATTGGTAATGACCTTGCCGCGACCGTCTCCGTAACGCATTTTGTTGGACCATTGCCGCAAGGGAAAGGTCAGACAGCCGATGATGATATCGGTTTCATGCAATGCAACGCGTTGCCCGTAGGATTGAAGCCAGGAATCATTGGCGGGATCAAGCAGTATGACGCAGGCCGTTTGAAATACGGCAGTCCAATCGCGCGTTTGTTCATATCGTGAATGCGTCCACAAATTCAAGGCGTCCCACAGGGGTAATCCCGACATATCCGCCAGATCCCAGTCGATCAAGCGGGTTTCGCCGGTTACCGGTTGCACCAGCACATTACCGGCATGAAAGTCGCCATGGATCGGTCCCACCAGCGTTTCATGGTCTTTCCGGTAAAAAGCCATGAGCGCCGGAGGAATGGCATCCGGTCCAAAGCATTCCCGCAAAAATGCGGCGGTCACGGATTCACCGAAAAACGTTTCGGCGCGGAATGTTCCGCGCGCATACGTAACGCTGTCTTGAAAGGCGGTAAGCGTTTCGCGAGCTTTTTGTTCGCCCATGGCCAATGCCGGATCATCCGCTTTTGTTCCGGGGAAAAATGCTTCGATGACATACGGAACCTTCTCGAAAACGCCGGATGTCACGGGTGGCATCATGGCGTCCGGCAAAACATGCTGCAACGTGCGCCGGTTGGCAACCGCTCGTTCCAACCGGCTACCGGCTTTTTCGTCGACCGGCAAGGTCAACAACCGGCTGCCGGAGCCGGCTGCCGGCCGGAATTGGATCAACACGTTTCCGGCCGGTGTCAAACGGTAACGTTCCAGCGCCCAACCGGCGGCGCGTAACGGCGCGGACGTCACGTGCCGATCCAATAACTGCTCATAAAAGCAACGCTTCGGATGGCTCCCCGATTTCGCGGCAATGACCAGAAAGCTGTCGGACAACCACTTGATTCCCCCGACATGCCGTACGATAAAGGCCTTGATTTTCCCGATCCGTGAGCGGGGCGTGAACGCGGCGGCCACCTGCTGCCGGTCATCCAGATCCAGTACACGGTCGAACTCGCGGTAATCGGGATAGGTACAAAGATAACGCAACTCGCTCAGGCCACTGGTTTTCAACATCCGCGCCAATGCGGCGCGGCCATACGTAAACGAGCGATATTCCTCCTTTTTCATCAAACGATGGTACACCCGTGCCAGCGAACGCGGCAACAGCGAAATATATTTCAGTTTGGTATGTTCTTCCCGTTTTCCCATAAAATAACCTACGCCAAACCGGTTATCGATTCCCAGCGCCAGTTGTCCCGAGGGTTGCAACACCCTGGATACTTCCCGCAAAAACCTGTGCTGAATCTCGCGCGGATCGCCCTTGATCGAAGACGGTATCCATTCCAGCACTCCATTTAGAACCACGAGATCGAATGTCGCGTCGGCGAACGGCAATCGGGGCCAGCCGGATGTCGCACAGGCGCGGAGATGCCGGTATCCATATTCAGCGGCGCGTTTCAGGGTAATGGCCGCGCGTTCCGGCACTGCGTCGGCGACCCATAATTCTGCGCAATGCGGGGCCAACGACAGCGACAACGCGCCCCATCCGCAACCGAAATCAAGAATGCGGCCGCTACGCTCCAACGGAAGCCAATATTTCCAGCCCGCCCGTTTGTTGTCGAATACATACTGCTCAAGGTATGCGGCCAGCGCCTTGTCCTTACGCGGCAGTTCCTGCCTGATATAAAAGGCCACGGACCGTTTCGGATCGAGCAGGCCCGCCACCGTTTCCCGATCCAATTCACCCCAATAGAAACCGGAATCGTGAGAAAAGACGGGCATACCGTGCTTATACGGAAACATCTTCCCGCATTCCACGCACTTCGCACGGATAACCTCGTCGACTTGATGCCGTAATTCACCGGAACACCAGCAACAACGCAATAACTTCGAATGATTATTCAACATCATGATTTCTTGAAAATGCCCCGATGCAACCGTCCTTGAAGACGAAGGAACCTTCTTCTTCCCAAGTAAATCTATTCCGCCGCAAGGACGCGCCGTACGCCGTCGGCATACCAGAATCCCAGCAGATATCGGCTCAAGCGGGGAAAATAATAGCCCAGCGAAGCAAAGGCCACCGATAGTTTCCAGGGGCGCAGTTTCAATTGGCCGACGCCGATAAGCTGGGTAAAGCCGAGCGCTTTGAATTCCGGGTAGCTGTAAATATGTTGGTGCGCCTCATACGGATTGAACCCATCCAAGGTCTCGTTCCCACCGCGCATGCAGGGAAAGGCGGGCGTCGAGACAATCACACATTCTTTAGCCACGCGTTTCAGCTCTTTTAACAGGACCGGCCCCTGTCCGGCGGGCAAATGTTCAAGAATTTCGCAGGCGATCACGGTATCGAACGACTGATCCTCAAACGGCAGATCGGTCGCGTCACCCACGCGCACATCATCATAGATGCCTTCGGATTTCAGTGTTTGAATATGCGGCGCGAACGCATCAATCCCGGCAACATACCTTTTTTGAGACGGCGGATCGGCATATTTCTTGAGTAAATATCCCCATTTGCCGTGGCCACATCCCACGTCAAGAAAACGGGTGCCCTGAACGTTGTTCAAAACGAAGGCATCAAAGACCAACGGACTCGTACTCATGGTTTTCCTCCTGCTAAATGCAATCCGCCGACGGCTGCCATGCCGACCGGTGTCGACAGGCATCGACGGGGATCGACATCTCAAACTTCCGCCAAAACCTTATCATATTCCCGCATCATTCGCTCCACCGAAAACCGATCCCGCCAACGTTCTTTCCCGGCTTTGCCGAGGCGGTCGCGCAGGTCGGCATCCCGTGCCAGGCACACGATATGAGCGGCAATCGCCTCCGGATTCCGC
>PWZG01000350.1 GCA_003567575.1 PVC group bacterium
ATCATTGTCGAAACCGTCGATTTCATTGGTTTCCAGAATACGCTTTTGCGAGGCAGGATCATCCGGATCGTCGAGCAAGGACTGACGTTCCGCCCGGTTCAATCCGTACCAGATGGCAACGCGGCCGCCGCCACCGCCACCGGCGTGGCGTTCTTCATGAAAACCACCGTTTCCACCACTGGCATTCAGGGTTCCGGTCCCCGTCAGTCGCTCACATAACAAGAGGATCGAACCGCCCGAGCCACCACCTCCTGCGCGCCTATGATCCCTGCCATTTTGTCCCATGGCGGTCAATTCGCCATCAAGACGGATCCGACCGTCAACATCCAACCAGATGACGCCGCCTCCCTCGCCGCCTCGAGCCTGGTTGCTGTGACCGCCACCGCTTCCCGCATCACGGGGCAAACTGCTGTTTCCGTACGTTCGACCACCCAAAAGACCTGTATCTGATTCACCGCCTTCTCCGCCATGTCCCGCGCCACCAGACCCGGTTCCATATTCACCTTTGCCCGGACCTTCATACATGGCAAAACCTTTAAAATCCACATCGATTCCGCTGTCGGCATCCACGTAAAGGTTCCGGCATCGAATCCGCACGGAACCTCCATTGAACGGTTCTGAATACGGCATCAGCCAGCCTTCATTGGCAATCGTCAAATCGCCGGCCACCGTCAAGCTGCCACCGAACTCGGAACTCACCCCGTTGGTTACCGCGCCGAATATGCGCAACGCAGACTGATGATCGACCAGCAGATTACCGCCGACACTTATGGTCGCCTTGTTGAACGAGACATGCGATGTGGCGTCGGACACTGTCATATGACCGTCGACCGTCAGGGTCGATTCGCCCATCAGACGCAAGGTCCCCTGCGCCGAGAGACTGCCGCATTCAACCTGCATCTTACGGCGTCCGATCAGCGCGGCATTCTCCGGCACGACCAGCGCATTGGCAACGATCAGAGTAACATCATCAACATCAAAGCCCAGCGCCGTATTTTCCGTAATTGTCAGTTGATCGAGTACAACCTCAACCTCCTGTCCCAGGTCCGGCTGGTGGATATAGCCGTTGACCGCCGCCGTGCCGATTCCGAGGTCAACAAACAAGGTGTAGTCGGTCAGATACAGGGTTCCCCAGTCCGCCTGCCACCAGTATTTTTGAGCGACAAACGGGATCGGGGTCGTTCCCGGCGCAACAGAGAATTTCAGTCCCGGCATCGGCAAGCCATTCTGGGCATCGACATTGACATGCACCGCAATGCGCCCACCAGCGCCACCGCCGCCATGTGGATTCCCATCGTAAAGCCCGCCATTGCCGCCATTGGCCTGAAGGATGCCGCTGCCGGTAATGGTTTCCGACAGAATCAAAATTGAACCGCCCGATCCGCCGCCCGCGGCTCGCGAGTGTGAACCAGGCACGTCCATCCCATTAGCGCTGATGGCGCCATCAAGAATGACGGCCCCGGTGGCCTCGATCCGGACGGCCCCACCGCCGTGACCGGCGGCCCGTTGGTTCGAATTGCGTCCGCCGCTGCCGGGCGCTTCGGGAAAGATCGGATCTCCATAGGCATCCACCAGTGTTTGTAAAGTCATCACGCGCCGCATGGTAGTTGCGGCGCCACCCTGACCACCGTGCGAACCGCCCTGGGCAGGGTTGCTGGAGCTATCTTGGTATACCGCTCCCGGTCCGTAGCGGCGTTCGTATCCTTTTCCATCCGCGTTCAATTCGCCACCGGTCGCGACCGTTAAATCTCCGCAAACGATCTGAATCCGGTTCGAAGGTCCCTCATCGGTAAACGGCGGCGGCAACGTAATCACGCCATCCGCCTCAATGGTCACCGTATCGGCCTCGAGTACGGTATCCCAGTTGGCCATCGTCAGGGTGGCATTGGTCAACGTCAACTCGCTGAGCGCCGCCGTACTGTTGGTCAGCCAGACCGATGCGCCGTTGTCGATGACCACCGGCTCACCGGAGATCGGCACGGCAAAAGCCGACCAATTCAACGGATCGTGCCAGTTCTCGCCATCGCCTTCGCCGGTCCAAGTGAATTGGCCGGCATATTCCTCGACGGTCAACGTACAGGTCACGGTCGACGTCGCCACATTGCCGGTTTCGTTAATTACCGTCAGCGACAGGGTATAATCTCCCAGTTCGGATACCGTGATATACGGTTCTTCCGGCGTGGCGTCGGTATCGGGGCCAGCGACAATATTCAACGACATGGCATGGATTTGCATCGGAACCCCGCCGGCCTCGCCGCCGGTCGAGCCGTCGTCGATTTCCGAGGGCAACACCTGCACCGGCGAGCCGGGGATTCGTTGACGTGAATAGGTTGCGCGAACCGACGCGTCCGGTTCGACTTCGGTATAAAAAATACATCCTTCGCCCCGACGCAACACGACACTTTCCGTATCGTTCGTAAACCAGGCGTATCGCGTGATATTCGTGTCGCCGGTCGGTTGCGTAAAGGTAAGCGTAGCGGGAACGACATTCGTCCAGGCGCCGGCATCGATGGCTTCGACATCGCCGTCTTCCGTGATCTGAAACCGATCGTACCCGTCAGGCACCGGAAAATCGACGACATCCACCGCGTTACTGTTGGTAAAGTCCGTGCTGCCGGTTTCCTTGTCGGCCAGGGTAAAGGGCAACGCAAAAAGAAAGTCGACATCCGGCGTTAACAGGCTAAGATCTCCATCCACAACCCACGCGACATTCTCGAGGATACCGTTGTTGCCTTGACCGGAAAAATCAAACACCTCGTCGCCCGAACCTTCGTTCAGAGGCCAATAGCCCAGCAGACCCTCTTCATTCCCTGTCAAGCGGTAATCCACAAGTTGCTGAATCGTCGCTTCGCTGCGCGCATGGTCCCAGACGCGCACTTCCGCCGCCCGGCCATCGTAGGCACTCCAGCCGGAGTTCCCGGGGGTGCCGCCGATTCGATCCAGACGAATTTCCCCGCTCCAGTCATCGCTGCCGACCTCATTACCGTTGCGGTAAACGCGCAGGGTATCCCCGGCGCGCGTTACGGCAAGATGCTCCCAGGTATCGATAATAAAGGACTCGGTAAGTTCGATATCGACACCCGGCGACCAAAAGGCAAGTTCATCCGCTGCGCGAAATCCGAAAGAATAATCGTAATCGGCGGCGTTATTGATCAGCCGCCAACTGCCCGCGCGTTGGGTCTTGAACCAATACTCGATGGTAAAGTCGCCATCCAGGGTAACGGTTGCGTCAAGTTCAACGGCTTCATCGGCTGAGCCACCGTCAAACTCCAAGACCGGTTCCGCTCCTTGCGCAACCCAACCGGTCAAGCACAAACATATTACCGAAATGAGATGAGCGA
>PWZG01000544.1 GCA_003567575.1 PVC group bacterium
ATATCAACCAAACGCAGTCCGAAGGATTGATCGACAAGATAAACCATATTGCCTGCCACGGCAAGTCCGGTGGCGATATAGGCGCCGCCGAGTCCTTCGCCCAGCACGGCCCCCAGGAAGCGCGGGGTATCGGGCCGGGTCATATCGGCCACGATCAGTCCGCTTTCGCCGTCGGCGGCCACGATCAGTGTCCGCCGGCCGTTATGCGCGGCAACGGTGTCTTCGACCACCGCCAGATCATGCGCATAGCCGCCGTAGAACGGCGACATGACGCCGCGTTCGGCCGTGGCGCCGAGCCACTGCGGCCGGGCCGGGTCGGCCAGCGACAGCGTCGCCGCCAGGATGTTGCCCGCGGCCAGATAGGCATACCCGTCGTGCAGGCGGATCCGGCCGACGCAACCGGCCGGCGCGGGGGTATGGTGCAGCAGGCGGGGCTCGGCCGGCGTGGCAATGTCAACGCTATAAACGCCCAGCGTATCGGCGGCGGCATAAAGCCGCTCGCCCTCGACCGCGATCCCGCGCACGAAGGCGGGCAGCTCGAGCGCGCCCGCGATCCGGGGTGCGGCGGGATCAGTCAGATCGACGGCGCGGATACCGCCGCGGCGGCAGGCCAGCCAGGCGGTATTGCCGGTGAGGGCAATGCCCTGCGGACCGCGCATCGGATCGTCGTCGATGCGCAGACTGTGTATCAGGCGCAGCGCGGCGGGATCAGCGATGTCCACGACCAGCAGGTCGCGGCCGTTGACCACATAAGCCCGGTTGCCGTCAATCGCCAGATCCTGCGGAAAGCCCTCCAACGCCAGCCGGTCCCGTAGCGCCGGCTGCGCCTGATCGGAGACGTCGACCGATACCAGGAAGCGCTCGGCCTGGTTGGCGCCAGCCGGCCAGGTCAGCAACAGTGTATTGCCCGAGAGCGCAATGCCGCTGGAGGTCGTATAGACATCAAACCCACGGCCGTAGGGCGGCGGTTCCGCGAAGGCCGGGGAAAGCGCAAGACCCAGGAAAAGGGAGAACCAAACAGTCAGCCAATTTTTCATGATCGTTCCTTGTTGTTGTTTCGTTCTGTCAAATCCGGCAGAACTGATTCTTGTCTAACGCGGGCTTCGCCCGCAACCCAGAGTTCAGAGTTCAGAGGTCAGGTCGGTGACTCGGTGACTCCATGACTTCGTGACGCCGATTTCCCACTCATTCTCCAACCGACCAGATATCGAGATGCGAATAGCGCAGGCCGTAAAGCTTGCCGTCGCGGATTTCGAAATCGGTGTAGGAAGCACTGTGTGCGGTGGTTCCCACATGGGTCTCGATCAAAACCGGATTCAGCGGGTCGGCCAGATCGGCGACGCGGATACCGCGCATGCTGTCGGTATAATAGAGTTTTCCCTCATGTACGCGGATGCGGTAGCTACCGGTATCGACCAGCCCCGGCAGGGTTTTCAGCACCTTGGGTGCCGCCGGATCGGCAACATCGACCAGGGTCATGCCGCCGCTGCCCGAGGCGGGAACATAGAGCAGGTTTTCGTGCAGCGCCGCGACAATGCCCTGGGGAATTTCGCAGCGGCCCAGCGGTTGGGGATTGGCGGGATCACGAATATCAAGAACCTCAACCTGGCGCAGGCCGCGGGAATGGTTGACCAAAAAGGCCAGCCCTTCGCCCAGCGCGACGCCGGTCAAATGCACGCCCTCACCCTCGGGACGGTATTCCCCCAACACAACGCGCTCGGGCAGTTTCGACACATCCAGCAGCGTCAGCCGGTCGCTCTGGGCCAGGGCAGCCAGGTGACCCCGGATCGCGATTTCCGACGCCACGCGTCTGATCGGCTGGACGACTTGCGGCTGCAGCGGATTGGATATGTCGAGTACGCCGTCGCCGTTGAGCAGATAGTTCCCGACCCGCGCGATGGCCGCGGCGTTGTGAGTGTCGTGCACGCCGTAGGCGTCGTCACGCGAGGCCACTTGCTGACCCAGACGGGCGGCGAAATCGGCGGTTGCCTCGTCGCCGGCCAGGTCGAGCGTGAAGACCGTTGTGTCCATGCCCTGGGCATAACTCAGGAAGGCGTGACCGTCAGCGGCCAGCGCCAGGTTGCCGGCATTGCGCATGATGAAGCGTTCCGCGGTCTGGCGGGCCGTGTCGCCGGACAGATCGAACAACCGCAGGCTGATGCGGCTGCGGTCGGAGACCACCAGGGTGCCGTTGTCGATGACCGCGTTGCCCGGGGTCACTCCCGGCGGCAGGGCGATGTCGCGCTGCCGGACGGGCTGCAGCGGGTTCGAGACGTCGAAGACCGTCAGCGTTTGATCGGGGCCGGCGGCCAGCATTTGATCCGGCGCCAGCAATCCGATGGGGGAAAATCCGGCAATACGCTCGCTGACTTCGGGTTCGGCCGGGTTCGCGAGATCGCGCACGATCCATTCGTTGCGGATGGTCTCGTAGAGCGCCGATCCCAGCAGGCGGATTTGGCCGCCAAGCTGAATCCGGCCGTGTTCCTGCACCTGATCGTCCGCGACCGTCGCCAGGATGCTCTCGCCGCGTTGCGGCCGCAGGATCAGCAGTCCATCCGCGGCGACAATCTGGTTCAGGAAACCGAATTGGGGGTGATGCGCGACGAGCAGGGGGGTTTCCGGATTGGTGATATCCAGAATGCGCAAGCCGCCGCCGCGTCCGCCGACGTAGAGCCGGTCGCCATCGACGGCCAGGCTTGCCACGTCGCCGACCGGAAAATTGAAAAACAGGGATCGCAGCAAACGGGCCCGCTCCGGTTCGGCAACGTCAATGGTCATCACTGACCAGTAGATGGCCGGCAGATAATAGACCGAATCCTTGAAAGCGCCGCCGCGCACGTAACCCCGGCCGGGGAACCCGTGAACGAAACGCGGCGCGGCAGGATCGCGGACATCGAAGATCAGCACGGCGTCGCCGCGCGTCCAGCCACTGAGGGCATAGACATATCCGTCGCGCGCCGCCAACCCGTCGGCGGGTCCGGCGGGAAAGTGAATCGCCCGCTGCCAGGCGGACGAAGGATCGGCCCCTGCCGGACGGCCGAGCAGGAGGGTGGTCAGGGCGAGCATAGATAAAGCATAACGGATTTTCATGTTTTTCCTTTCGGTGCTTCTGGCATTTACGTGTTATTTAATCAGGAACTCAGGAACTCAGGAAAGCAGGAATCGATGGTTCCCCGTCGGCTACTGGTTGTGCGTGGGAAGACGTCAGCGGCCAGGCCGGGGCGCCCGGTTTACCGAGAAAATAGAAGCCCGTGGAATGTCGTGCCAGGGAGTCTCTGAATTCGGTGACGCCGGCGCCGATCAGGCGGCCGTCGTAGCATTCGTAGACGTCGCGCGC
>PWZG01000591.1 GCA_003567575.1 PVC group bacterium
CCCGATGATCAGAAGATAGCCAGTGGTTTTGCCGGTTTGAACGGCAGGCCGGTAATCGTATCATTGCAAAACAAAGAAAGGAAGGTGACTCAAATGCCAAGAGGAGATGGAACAGGTCCGAAGGGAATGGGTCCGATGACCGGACGCGCGGCAGGTTTCTGCGCGGGTTATTCCGCGCCGGGATACATGAGTCCGGTACCGGGCCGCGGTTTTGGCTTCGGTCGGGGCCGCGGGTCAGGCTTCGGACGGGGTATGGGACTGGGATTTCGCGGTGGTCGCGGATTGATCGGCGGCTACTGGGGAGCACCCTGCGCGGCGCCCGCGTATCCCTACGCAGGAGCGCTAACTCCGTACCCGACGCCCTATGGCGCGGAACCGATTCGCGAGCAGGAAACCGCCATATTGAAAGGCCAGGCAGAGTACTTCGAAGATGCGCTGGAAGGCATCAAGCAACGCATCGCGGAGATCGAGGCCAAAACCGAAGAGAAAAAGTAAACTGAAGACACGGAAAGCAAGGGATCCGTGTTCGGATCTCGAACAGGCCGATCACGGCTCCCTTCTCCCGGTCGGATCGAGGGAAAAGATCAGATGGTCATCACAATTGCCAGCGGCAAGGGTGGAACTGGAAAGACGACGTTCGCGGTTAACCTGGCGTATGCGCTTGCCCAACGCGGCGAGCGTGTGCGCTTGCTGGATTGTGACGTCGAAGAGCCCAACGATCACTTGTTCGTGCAACCGACGTTCACCGAAGAACGGTCCGTTACCGTTCCCAAACCGGTCTGGGACAAAACGAAATGCACGGCTTGCGGAAAATGCGCCGAAGTTTGCAACTATAACGCTATCGCGGTTGTGAAGGATAAGGTTCTGATATTTAACGAACTCTGCCATTCCTGTGGCGCCTGCGCGTATGTCTGCCCGGAGGGCGCTCTAAAAGAAGAAGATTCCGTGATCGGCACGGTGCAAGCGGCGCCCGATCACAAACCGTTCTTTTTCGCCCATGGAATGCTGAACATCGCCGAAGCTTTGGCGCCCAATGTCGTGAGGGCGGTAAAGCAACATCTTGATCCGCGGGCGATCAATATTATTGACGCCTCGCCGGGTACGGCCTGCCCGGTGGTGGAAGCGGTCGCGGACGCCGATACCGTCCTCCTGGTGACGGAACCGACGCCGTTCGGGCTGAACGATCTAAAACTGGCCATAGGATTGACTTTGAAACTCGGCGTGCCGACCGGTATTATCGTCAATCGGTCCGACGGCGAGGACAAGATCATTGCCGACTACGCCGAGAGCATCGGCCTGCCGATTGCTGGGCGAATTCCATTTAGAAGAGACTATGCGGAGGCTTACTCGAGCGGACAGATCCTGACCGACGGATTTCCGGAACTGCGCGAAAACCTGCTTACCATCTACGATACCCTGGCAACGGCTCTGCCGTCGCAACCGGATGAAAAATTCTTCGAGATTGCAAAGGGAAAACAGGAACCGTTTGCCAGGGGATCATCCGATGTCTATAAGGAAATTACGATCATCAGCGGCAAAGGCGGCACCGGCAAGACGACGGTTGCGGGATCCCTGGCCCATCTGGCCGAAAACAAGATTCTGGCCGACAATGACGTTGACGCCGCCGACCTGCACCTATTGCTGACGCCTGTCGTTCGCGAAGTGCACGAATTTTCCGGCGGAACGAAAGCCGTCATTGATGCGGGGAAATGTGCGGCATGCGGCCAATGCGCGGATGCGTGTCATTTCAATGCCATCCGATTCGACGGACCCGCCAATGACGTGGTGGGGATGACCTATCGGATCGAACCGCTGGCCTGCGAAGGCTGCGGTCTGTGTCCCCTCGTCTGCCCGATGGATGCCATTCGAAGCGAAAAAAACATGACGGGACGCTGGTACGTATCCGCAACCGCATACGGGCCGATGGTCCATGCCCGGCTGGGAATCGCCGAGGAAAATTCCGGACGGCTCGTGGCGCAGGTCCGCCACCGTGCGGCTCAACTCGCGGATGAACTGAAGCAAGCGCTGATTCTTGGCGACGGTCCTCCGGGAACCGGTTGTCCGGTCATTGCCTCGGTATCGGGAACCGACCTGGTGGTAATCGTCACTGAGCCGACCGTCTCCGGTGTGCATGACATGGAGCGGGTGATGAAACTGGCGGCGCACTTCGGCGTGCCGGCAGTGGTGGTGATCAATAAAGCCGATTTGAACACTGAACAGGCCAAACGCATTGATGACATCGCCCAGGCGCACGGTTCCCGAGTTATCGGAAGGATACCCTTCGATCGCTCCGTCCATGATGCGCTGATGGCGGGCAAAACCGTGATCGAACACGGAAACGGCAAGGCCGGAAAAGCAATTCGAAACGTATGGCAAAAAATACAGGACACGCTTGGCTAACGAATTAATTATCGTCTCAAAAATGTCTCTACCTGCGCAGCAGAACGGCGCAGACCGCCGTCTCCATCCTCGTGGAGCCGGCCGTCCCCGGCCGGAAGAGCGCAGGTCGAGACAATAATGAGACGGTTAGCAACAAAAGTGATAACAAACCAAAACGAAAAGGAGATAACCAACATGAAGATTGCCGTAACAGCGAAGGGAAAGACACTTGAGGACCAAGTTGATCCGAGGTTCGGACGTTGTCCGTATTTTCTGGTTTTTGAAACGGAGACGTTGGAAGTCGAGCCGCTTGAGAATCCCAATCTGACGGCCGGTGGCGGCGCGGGTATTCAATCGGCGCAGTTAATGGCGGAACACGATGTTAAGGCCGTACTTACCGGCAATTGCGGCCCCAACGCTCACCAAACGCTTACGGCCGCCGGCATCGACGTAATCGTTGGAGTAAACGGAACGATTCGTGAGGCGGTTGAAAAATTCAAGTCAGGAACATTATCGGCGGCGCGGGAACCGAATGTCGGCAGCCACTTTGGAACGGGTGGCGGCGGCATGGGCGGCCGTTGATTCGGGGGCCACGGACTTATGGCTATGCAGCAAAATCGGCCGGATACGGAGGATCCATTCTTCGGAAGAATAAAAATGAAAGGAACCCGACAAATGAAGAAGGCTGACGTAGTGGTGATCGGTGGTAGTGCGGCAGGCGTGACGGCGGCGGTCACGGCCAGGCGACACTACCCTTGCAAGCGCGTACTGTTGGCGCGCCGGGAACAACAAGTTTTGATCCCCTGCGGCATACCGTACATCTGCGGCGACAACTCATCTGAAGGATAACCCCGACAACCAAGGAGAGACAGTTATGAAAATCGCAATCCCGGTGGCGGACGGTAAACTCTGCATGCATTTCGGTCACTGCGAGCAATTCGCGTTAC
>PWZG01000341.1 GCA_003567575.1 PVC group bacterium
AGCCATTAGGTATTTTGGTTTTCTTTGGGTACTTGGGTATTTCGTCATTCGTCATTCAATGGCACGTCACGAAAGTCGAAACTATAATGCCATAATCCCTTAAGTAAGTGCCATTCAGGCCTGTCCCTTGCGCTCCTTAATTCGCGTGAGCGTGTCCCACGGGTTACGCTACAACGTTTGGATATCGCCTTCTTGTATGGTACGCCTTGACTTCGTTACCATACGTGGTATCATTCTCCCGTAGTCGTAGTGTAACAGGTTCGTAGTGCAACAGGACGGGGAAGACTATGTCGATCAAGGGCGTACTTCGAGAGGAACTGGACAACTCCCTGCGGATGCAGGAACGATACGAGCAGGAAATCGCCAAGCTGCCCAGGGGGAGCCTTGTCAAGCGGCGGATACGGGGGCATGACTACTACTACCTCGTCTACCGGGAGGACGGGAAAGTCCGTTCCGTCTACCGTGGGAAGCCCGATGCGAACGAGATCGCACGGTACCGGGCGGCCCGTGATCAGCGGGCGAAGTACCGCAAGCTACTGTCCAAGGCGCGACGGCAGGTCCGGTTCCTGCGGGGAGTCCTTCGTGGAAAAGAGCCAATATGAGCTGTAGGTTGAATCGACTAGGTGCGAAACAAGGTCGGTTCAAAGCATCCCATGGGATAGAAACCGTGGTCTCCAACACGGCTCTGGCACGGGATGACGGCATTTACTTGCGGCGTGTTTTCCGGCCGGCAGTCCGTTCTTGATCCAACCGGATCACAATGAGGCCCTTCCACGCTCCTTGAATTCCTCGAATGCCATGGTTTATGTCTCCTTTGCTTTTTTCAGCCCGTCATTTTCTAAATATTTCAATTTCACCACACGAGCACCCAGATTCTGTTCACAGTAACCATTTCTGACCGGGGTGCAGGACACCAAAGTTACAAACGGTATGAGTTAAGCGGTCTTTCGCTGTTTCCAGTAATCATCGAACAGGTGTCCAAGGACGGCGCAACGCGTGGAAAGGATGTTATGTGCGCCTTGTACATGCCAGAACATACCGGATTGCTTTGCTCTTTTTCCGATAACGGTCTTGCAACCGGCTTCAACAACCCCTGAACCTACAAAATAGCCAGCCTTGCGGAATGAGGCGTAGAGCATACGGTTGCGGTTCTTTATAAAATAGTTGAGGGCTTTGAGGATTTCGTCCTTTTTGCAGGAATGATCCTCGGCTAGACCGGCAACCTCTTTGATAAGTTTATCGATCTTGTCTGCCTTGAGCCATTTGCGCCACTTTTTGGCGTGGCCCGTATCAGCTGACTCATTGGGATAGATGAGCGCTGCCATGTCATTTACGTGTTCAAAGGCATGATAGAGATCGAGTATCCAGATTGCATCAGGGAAATTCACCCGTGCTACTTCCCATATCCATGGCGCACCATCGCCCAGCACGACAACTTTCTTGACGTAAGCCATCCCTCTCAGCCTGGCTTCCTGCCGAATGAGTCCACCGAAGTCAACGGATTCATCGAAACTAGCGACATACGTGGTGCTGTCCGGATCTCGATCAGGGTGTTCTCCTTGAACCGTTCGAAGTTGCGTGAACACACATCCGAGTTTGACCTCGCGGCCCTTTGATTTACCGTCAGGTCCTTTCCCCTTGCGGCCTTCAGTCTCAGACTTGGTGGTTGGAACCTGTGTGCCGTCGTAGCTCACATACATCACAGCGGGCGCAAGCTTGGGTTTTATCGGATTTCGATTTTGCATCCACGATTGAATGGATGGTCCGATCACGGCGGCCATACGCTGTATTGAACGGCCCGGGACATCGAGACGCGAGTAGGACTTGATGTCATCACTGGCCAGTTCGAAGGACCCACTCATAGCGCCTGCACGGCTCATCAGTCGCTGGAGTCCAGGGGTAATGCCGTCCTTCAGGCCAAGCTGCTCATCCAGCGGCGCACGTCCCTGTTTCCCGTCATGGAAATAGTCGCGCCACAGGGAAAACCTTCCCAACACGCTGTGAACCTGCAAATGACGCTTCCGGTAATGGCGTTCACCTGTTTTGCGCTGTTGAGCGCATTCGGGTACGTGCTGATGGAAAAACATCTCCAAAAGCTTGCATCCGTCGCGCATCAGGGCGCACAAGAGTCCCTCCTCTATCGCCGCCATATCCAGTATGCCTGTCCCGCCATACTGTTCTGCAATCGTCTTCAGAAACGCTTCGGTTTCGCGGTAGCGTTCCTGCTGCGACTCCTGGAGTTTTTTTTCTGGCAGGTTCATCCTTCGTAACTGTTGCTTCTTCGGTCAGATCTGCAAACCGCTGACACAGATCCCTGAAGTGTACGCCTGCTTCCAGATCCGCTTTCACCTGTTCGACTTGTTCACGCGGAATACGCTTTGACCAGTGCTTCCCATCGGCATACCCTTGAAGAACATAGTAGGGACCCTGTCGGTCAGCTCCGCTCCCGTAGTATTGCTCACTGATGCTCCCTTGCCGAAGTCTGTCGATGTGCTGCATTTGGTTGAGAATCTCTGACCGCTTCTGTTCGAATTTCTGTTCCATAAACACCTCCTGTATATAAACGTATACAATATCACAACAAAAAAGCTTATGGCAAGCACTATTTCACAAATGGTAACTTTGGTGTCCTGCACCCTAATGATTCTGACGTAAAATTATTTTGTCGTTCTTCAGTGGCAACCAGCTCGTTCGCCGACGGATCGGCGCTTTTGGGTTCACAAGCCGCCGATTTTCAATGGGTTGCTTCAATTAAGAATTATAGATTACAAGAGACTGCTCGACGCAAATATTCCTTGACACGTAACGACACGTTTTTGAATGCCTCTGTATATACGTTCTCTTCCATTGTTTGGCATAACAAGTGGCTAGCGTCAACGCCATTTTTTTCGGGATCGTTTCGCAGGCTTGCAATCGGACACGCTTTGTTTATAATTAATGGCTCGTTATCGGTGGTACCGGTTTTGCGCGATTGTTGTCAGGAGTCGGCGGCAGCATGGCGTTACGCGCCGGGGAAATACGCGGATGGCCGCAGGAACCGATTGGCGGAAACGCGGTTGTAACCGCGGCAAGAAATAATTGAACGCGCACTGACGCCGCATTTACAGGAGTTATACATGCATTTTGTGGTTTGTATTAAACAGGTTCCGGAAACGGGCGATGTTAAAATCGATCCTGAAACCAATACCTTGATCAGGGAAGGGGTTGCCGCGGTAATCAATCCTTTCGACATGTACGCGATCGAGGAAGGTCTGCGGATGAAGGGCCGTCTGGGCGGCAAAGTAACGGTTCTAAGCATGGGACCGCCCCAGGCGGAAA
>PWZG01000384.1 GCA_003567575.1 PVC group bacterium
GGAATACCCCAGGGGAAGACCATCCGGGTATGCGGCCATTGGGCCTTGATCGCCCGCGCCGCGATCAGGAATTCCTCCTTGAACGATCGGTAGCGCGCCTGCTCGGCCTCGGTCATCTCGTATTCCGGCTCGCCGAAATGTTCGGGCTGACTGATGTAGGAGACCGGCCCGATCATCGGCTCGGCATAAAAGACTACCAAATCCGGCTTGTTGACCGCCGTGGTTTCCACCAGCGGCGTGGCCTTCATCCTTTCGACGATCGCCGCGCCCATCTCCTCCGGCTTCGATGGATCCCAGTCCTCGCCGAGCATGCGCGCCGGATTGAGCTGGTAGCCGAGCATCTGGGTCTGGAACCCGTGCTTCTCCATGAATTCCCGGTCTTCTTCGGAATAGGTGCGGATCGATTGCATCGTGGATTCGACGCCCGCGCGGCGCATGACCTCGAGACGCGGAATGCCGCGGGGCGTGCCATGCCCTCCGTTCCAGTCCCAGAAGCCGAAGATCGGCCCGTGGCCTTCCTGCCAGCCGCCGCGTTCGCGGGTGTCGGGATGCAGGTAGGCCAGACTGGTCTCGCGCGCCGTGCGCGTGTGATGCGCGTCCGCGATGGTCAGCGTGACGGTATGATGCCCGTAGCGTTCGAGCGGCAGTGGCAGCGTCACCGAGGCGCTGCCGCGCGCCGGCACCTCGACCGCATGCTCGACGCGGGTTTCTTCCAAACCGTCATGATCGCGGGTTGCCAGCGTCAAGCGGATCGGTTGCGGGGCATCGGTGCGGTTGGTCAGGGACAGGAGGTACGTCGGCGTCTCAGGCGCCGTCCAGAGGTTGCCGTATTGATCCGGTTCGAAGATCACGTCCACCGGCGAACGCTCGAACGTGGCGGCAAAGACGCGCACCCCGCTCGGCAAACCCGCCGCATGCATGCTGTAGAACAAGGGATCGGGGAAGGCACGGTAGATCGAAACCTCCTTGGTCAGTTCGAACTCCAGAACCGCCTGATCGGTAAAGGCCGCCAGCCCGTCCGGCTCGAGCGGTATCGATACATGATACAGGTGTCCGCGGCGCCCGTTGGAAAGCGTGACCGGCAATCGCGACGCGCGCCACGCCCGAATCCCGCGCGCCGTGAACGCCGGCACACGCCCCTCGAAGTTTACCGGGTGGCCGGCGTTTGGACGATAGAACTGCGCGGTCACCGTCGGCGTCGTATCCGGCTCGCCCTCGAACGCCGCCAGCAGGTGCAGGTGCGTGAAGGGCGCGTTAGGCGCGCGCAATTGCACGCGGCCGGCCTGGCGGTGCATGGCGCCGCGCCAGCGGGCGGGATCGCTCTGGGCGGGGCAGATGTATCCCTTGCCCAGCCCGAATTTGGCCCAGGACGGACTCAGATCCAAATGATCGCGTCCGATAAAATCGGGTTCCGGCATGACGAACGGCACGCCGCCGACCCGCGTCACGGTCTCGCGCGGCAGCGAATCGTCCGCGGGCAACCTTCCGCCCAGAAACGTCCCGGCATTGGCGTAGGGACCGATGTCCAGCGGCGCGAACCGCGCATCTTCCGGCCCCAGCGGGCGGACCGTGATCGCCGCCAGTTGCACCCCTTCACTGAGCGTGATCCGCGCATACCCATCGGCGGAATGCGTCGCGGTCGGGGTTTCCCTAAAGAAACGACCGTCCAGGTAGGCCTGCACCGCATCCGCGCGCAACACGTGCCGCGCCGTCAGCCAGCGCGCGTTGATGCCTTCCAGGGCGGCAAAATCCTGCTCCATGCGCGCCCGCGCCAGATCGGGATACTGCATGCGGCGCGCGGGAAGATGCCGCAGGGTATAGGTCGTGCCGCTGACGTTCAGCGCATCCGGCGAACGCTGGCGCTGGGCGCTGCCGTCGGCATGCGCCGTGACGGCGATCGTGTGCGGATTGGCCGCGCGCGCCGCGCCGTCGGGCAGTCCCGGTGTGATCGCGACGGTTGCGGTTCGCTCCGTGCGCGCCATCCGGAAGCGCACGCGCAAATCGGTGTCCGTCGCCAGCGCCGCCGCGCTGGTCAGGGTCAGACCGCCGGAACCGACCGCCAACACCGGTTGGCCGTCGATCGTTTCCAGCGTCAGGTTCGGCGCGCCGATCACCGTCCAGTCCGAAGCCGCCGCGCCCAGCGCCGCGGCCAGCAGATCGGCCGGATCGGCCGGCGCCTCCTCGGAACGCAGCGCCGGCGCGCCCAAGCACAGCGCGCCCAACCACAGTGCCGTGCCCGCAATCGTCAGCCTCTTCCAACTCCGACGCGCGCGGAAACGCGACGCGCGTGGGTCCGTCGCGTTCGCGTCCATTGTATTTGTACGTTCCTTTACCGTCGCTTCATGCAAGATCATTTTATTTGTCCTTTCCCGTTTCCGCTTTCGTTTCCGTAATACGTGAAATCGCGAGTCTCCTTGTTCGATCCGCAGTCTTGCACAACCGTGTTGATATTGTCAAACATAAAAACAAGAATTTCTTAAGTTTTGCCATAAGGGGCGGATTTTGCAAGAAGTTGCCAGCGGGACTGAGCGGAAGCGGACAGCGGTGGACGAGAACGGCGACCAGCCTTCGCCCTTCGGGCTTGGCAAAACTTCAGTCTTTCCATGCCGAACGCATGAAATCATCATCAAATTGGGCCGCGCAACGCGCGGGTCAATTTGTAGGATGCATTTCTTTGGCCGATCTCATCTCTTGCGGTACACGTCTTTACGGTCTTGGATGCTGAGAACCAGGACGCAGTCGTCAATGATGACAAAGATCACCCGGTAGTCACCAACCCGGTATTTGCGCATGCCCGCAAACAGGCCGCTGAGAGCGGGACAGCGATCCGGATCATGGACAAGATCTTTGTCGATCTTATCCATGATCCGCTTTGCATTGGTCTTGCCAATGCGCTTCAGATCCTTGCCCACCGACTTCTTGTAGTCGATTCTATATTCCAAGGGATGCCCTCATCTCTTTGCTGGACACCACAGGGTCTGCGCTATCATGAAGACGGTCGATTGCAACCTGAAGGTCTGCGAAGTTATCCAAGTATGTCTCCACGGCTTTCGTGACAACGAAAGAGCGAGAGCGTTCGGTTTCCTGGGCGACACGTCCAAGTCTCTTCGCGACCGCATCAGGCAATCGGACAGAAATAGATGTGCTCATGAGTCACCTCCATTGATTTGTCATACATTGTATGCAAAGCATGCATCGTCGTCAAGTGTCTCAGAGGTCTTGGCAAACCGCCACCCCTGAATTTCAAACCTCGCAGGTTGTTTGTGCTCGCTATGTGTCCTCATAATGCAACGGGATCCGGAACCGATCCAGCGTCC
>PWZG01000327.1 GCA_003567575.1 PVC group bacterium
AAAGACACGCTGAAACGGGTTATCGACATGGATGGTTTCCTTGTTCTTTTTCATTATTGTCCGGAAATGTTAGCGCCTTGTATGGAAATACAATACACTATCTCGGTGCGCGACGGCAACCAAAATGCGATCGCCCCGGCATGACGGACAAATTGCCTCGCCTCCTTCGCTACTTGCCACCTGCCGCTTGCCACTGGGCGATTCTTTGCTGCCGGCGTCCGTGACGGATACAAATATGGAAACGTCACAGGCTCGAAGACGGTCCGCGAGGCCGCGGACCCTCCCTTGGAAGCGGCGCAATTCCGAGGATAATGTCTTGGTGTCTTCGGGAGGGCCGGCGGCCCCGCCGGCCGTTGACGTTCGTGACGGATACGAAAACCAAACTTAAATTCTTGACGATGAGTTACGTTTTGAATATTCTGTTATTTGCAAATAAAAATCTTGATTTCGGAGTGGAGGTTTTCTCATGAAAACCATTTCGGTACGAGAAATGAAAGCTCATTGGGCGACCGTGGAACGACAAGTCCGCGACGGGGAAACATTCGAGGTGCGGAACCGGGGGCGGCCGGCCGCGCTGATTGTTCCCGCCCGACCGCGGCAGGTTTTGGAATGGGACGACCATCTGGCCGACGCGTTGCCGGTCAACGGGAAGACGGGCGAGGAGACGGTCAACGCAGATCGGAAATTGCGCGACCCAAAGGAGACAGCATCATGAAGGTCAAGGGAAAGATCGGTTGCGGGAACAGGGATATCGCCGCGGGTCTCGTGCTCACAATATTCCTGTGTCTGATGGTAAGCACTGCGCGCGCGGCGGAACCGGTGTTGGAATTCACGGGTAACAATAGCTATGTTGACCTGGGCATGCCTGAAGTGCTCCAGTTTACGAACAATGCACCGTTGACCGTGGAAGGCTGGATGAAACTCAACAGGACGAGCAGCCGGGATATGGTGTGCAGCCGCGCAAGCCGGCGAAATTCGCGCCCACGGTGGCAACGGCACGGTGAATGCCGCTGATGCCGGCGGCGGCCGGATCGCCATCCACTATGATCCTGCCGCCCAGGCCGCGCTGGCGAAGCCGGTGCCGGACGTGACAAACAAAAAGTTGTCACCTTTGAACATCGAAGTGAGGATTTTCTGACCTCGACTGGTTTTGAGGGTTGTTTCCGGAAAATGATTTGGCACAATCATCGCCGGGGAAGCCGGCCTTGGGCCCGGACTTCGCCCTCCGGGTTACGACGGGCACGCGAGGTCGGGCCATGGGATGCCGAGGTCGGGCCGACCTCGGCCACAAAGAGCCGTGAAACATGATCTCCGCGAAGCGATGCCTTTCTTATCCATCGACAAAGCTTGCGACAAAGCGCGCGACAAAGATTTGAAATTTCTTTTCGCTGAACCCATTCCCTTCCTTCATCGTTTGCTCGCCGGCGACACGGTATCGGATAATAACCAGCGTTTACGCTTGATGAAGCGGCCGTTTTCGAATGTTTGTTCGCAGACGTTTTTTTGTTCCATATGATCGAAACAACTTCGCATGCATCCCCTTGAACCGCCCACGGCATAACTTCCGTCGCCACCCCATTTCTTAAGCATGGCATGACCTTCGATCCGGTAGCCGGAAGGATCTTCCTCCGTGGGTGTCCATTTGTCGAGCGACATCGGCCAGCACATTTTATACGCGTTGTTTTCGGATATGTCCTGTTCCGAGACGCGACAGGTATAGCCCGGCAGTGATTTGTGCATGAACGGCGACAACATCGGGTCGCCGCCATGGAATCCCAGTGTGCAACGCCCCATGTGTACATCACCCCATTCGTAGGTATTATCTTCTATCTTGATGCATACCGTTTTACCTTCGCGAATATGCGGGATGGCGTTGCTTGAACACCCCTTAACGCATGCCATGCAACGGTCGCACAATGAACCCGGCGCCACCAAGGGATCGGGATCAAGTACGGCGTCGGTGAAGATGGCATGCAGTCGAACGCGCGGCCCAAACTTGCGTGTCAGAAAGACTTTGGACCATCCGATTTCACCCAGGCCGGCCGCCACACCGGCTATGCGAATCGCCAGATGCACGTCCGGCGCCACGCTGCCGGGACGCAACGGTTTGGCGGGCGGCTGGCGTTCGGGAACCCCCGGATAGTAGGGGACGGCTTCCCATCCGTGGTCCTCCACCAGGCACGCCAGCTCGTATAGCGGCATGGGAATGAAAAAACTGTTCAACAATCCATGATAACCGAAATGCGTGTAATTCGGCCAATAGACACCCTCTTCGATGCCGCGCCAGTTGCCTCGTAAAATTCGTCGCGCAACCACGATTACCGAGCGGGCGGAAGGCATGATCGAGGAAGGATGCATGCGCGGTGGGGCGCCGTCAAAACGCTCTATGTTGGCTATCCCGACAAGGTCCAATCCGCGGTCCTGTCCATATTGCTTGACGATTTCAGATGTCAAGGTACGCATGCTCAGACCTCCTTGCCATCGTCGATACGGGAAATGCCGTTGCGACCGATAACCCATGGCGCCTTGGTGCGGAAAGGTTGTCGATGCGGATAACGCAAGACATCACGTCGGTCCTGCAGGAGCGAACATGACCTCATACACAGCGCCGCCAGCCTGTCTGGACGGCCGGCGGGATGCTGGGGATTCGGCTTGACGCCGTTGCGACAATGCATGCACGCGTTTTGATCAATCGGCGCTACCGGCATGGCGAGACCCGAAATCATTTTGTCGACGGCAGACGAATGGTCAATGGCGTCGAATGGGCAGGCTGCCGCGCATGCCCCGCATGCGTTGCAGGGGTTATCCTTGCAAAGCGGCGTAGCGGTCAGGTCGGCATCGGTCAGTATCAGGATGATCCGTTGCCGGTGCCCGAATTCGGGGGTCATAAGTTCACCGGTCAAGCCTATTTGACCCAATCCGCAGCGCACGGCGGCATCGATGAAATCGATCATGACGTTGGGCGCCGGCAACCCTGGTCGAACCGGAATTCCCATGGGCGGCGTTTCCGGCGGCAGGTCAGGAAGAGGGACCGCCTCAAAACGATGATCCTCCAGAAAGGATGCCACCCGCACCGCGGCATAGGCCATAAACCGGTGCGGCACCCAGTTCATGGCATAGGTACTGTAAATGCTCAATTGCGTGCCTTCCTCCGTTCCCCGCAGGCAACCGCGCGTAATCCGTTTGGCCATCGCAACGACGGACCGGGTTTCCGGGAAAATCGTGGCCGGATGATGCTCCGGGGACACGTCATCGAAACGCGCCACCGGGGCGACACCCACAAGATCGATACCGGCCTCAAGCGCGGTATCCT
>PWZG01000038.1 GCA_003567575.1 PVC group bacterium
ATTCCAGACCAAGCGCTGCAAGCATTGATGCCGGCGGCGGTGTCGGCTCGGTTCCCGTTAATACCGTTTTAAGCCGGATGTTTTCATCCACCGTCAGGTCAGACAATAAACGTAAATCCTGAAACATCACCGCTATCCGCCGCCGTCGCAGGCCACACCATTCGGCCGGATCGAAACTCGCGGCCGCCCGCCCGTCAATCCGCCATTCGCCCTCGTAATTTCCCCGTAAACCGCACAAAATATTGATCAAGGTAGTTTTGCCGTTGCCTGACGGGGCATCAAGCTGGTAGCGTTTACCGGATTCGAAGCATACGGGACGCCTCCAAATATCGGAATCCCAGTTGAAAACCTCAATCAGCGGTTTGGGCATCAAATTTTCGAGTTCAATACGCATCACGGGAATGATGTTCCCAGAAACAACGCCATTTTGCAAGTATCGATAATCCATCATTGCGATTCAGACACTGGGGAGTGGTCGGTCGATTTTTTCGTCTGTCTGGTCGGTCGGTCGTCAGGGATGCTTATGTATCGGGTGCATCCTGCGGGGGACGAGGTGGCCAAGGCGGCAGAACGAAGCATCGGATGACGGCCTGTGGGGGTGCAGGGCACAGCAAGCCTGTCGATGAAATCGGCGCGGTGTGGAGAATAACCATCCAAGGGGCTTCTATGGCGAAGCATCCGTGGCGAAAACGACACGTGACCTGGCGCGCTTACGCCTCAGGATTTTGCGCAGCTTGTCTCGGGCCGCTTCAGGGACATCCAGAACCATGTCGGTATACCCCAACTTGTCGAAAACGGCGTAGTAATGGTCCGTGTACACGATGATGTGATCGGCGGTCGGCGTCAGTTGCTCCATCAAGCGGCTTTTCGTAGCCCGGTTCAGAGCCTTGCGAGCCTGACGCAGAATCTGCTGTTGCAGCAGCGAGTAGGTCAACACGGTGAATATGATTTGATTGACGACCAGCGCGAAGCATGGCGAGGTGAAGTCGTCCAATTCCCAGAAGCCCTTCAGATGGCGATGTCTTTCCTCGATCCCCACGCGCAGGTGGTAATGTTTGACTGTCGGGATCGCGGATTGCTCATGAACGGCGGTCGAGAGAATGCCCCAGGCTTCCTCAAGCGCTTGGTCCCCAGGGCTGCGGCACACAACCAGATCCAGGGGGACCGAGCAGCTGGACCAGGATGTCAGTTCCTTGACGCGGGCGGCCATGATCTGTTCCGGTTCCTTGGCCGGGGGTAACTCGCCGGTTGCCCGTTTGGTGGCCAGGGTTTGCTGTCGTGTCGCTTCACGTTTTTCGATCTTCTCGGGTCTTGGGGCGTCGGCATAGTGTCGCTTGAAAGGCACGGGCGGTTCGGGGGGGTCGCGCGTATAATGTTCCCAGCGGGTCTCCGGCAGTTTGACTAACCCCATGGCGTCCTCCAGAACATTCATGTTGCGCCTGACCCCAATGGTCACGTCGATTCCGTAGAGACGCTTGGCTTTGGCAATGGCCTCTCCATCCAAGAATCCACGGTCAACAATCAGATCTTTGATGACGCCTTTGCCCATCACGGATACGAACTCATCAACCATTTCCCATAAAATCGGGCATTCATGCTCGTTGCCCGGCACGATCCGTAACCCCGCATAAAGGAAGAAGTCTCCCGCTTCATTGGTGTGCAGCAAGCTGATCATCTTGTAACAGCGCCGCCATTGGCCCCGCTTCAACTCGGCGGGCGTCATCTTCTGCTCGCGCTCTTTGCCCACGGGATGGTTGTGTTCGTCAAAGAGCATTTTAACGCTGCCCTCGTAGTGTTCGTTGTCCGGCACGAAGATGTAGGAGCCGTCACCGATAAAGATGCCGGCCTTGTCGAGAAAACGATGGAGGCGGAAGATTTTCTGCACATCTTCGTTGAACCAGCGCATCTGCTGCCTGGCTGGGGTGTCCTTGGCGATCTTGCGCAAAAAGTCCGGATCGCAAGGCGTCTGGCGAGGATAGTCGTTTTTGCCGTTGAACCCTTGACATTCGATGCGCTCTTCGCCGGTAGCCTTGTCGGTATGCCGCGTGCCCAGTTTGGGACCGAACGCGCTGAGCATTCCGCCAGTGCGAATGACCCATGGATAACCGTGAAATGCGTGGTTACCGTGCAAACGCATGGCCATGTCGGAGGCCACGAACAGCCAGCGGGGCACTTCCTCTTTCTTGCGAGGCCAAGGGTAGCTCTCGGACAACCGCTCCAGCAACAGCGAGGAAGCCACAAAACGGAAAAAATCCCGCTGGGGAGCTTCCAAAACCATATCGATATAGTCGAAGTGCCCGTTGTGAAACTTCTCGATCACATAGGTTCTGTTCTGTTCGTAAAGCAGAATCGGCGGCATAACGTTCTCCTTGTCATGGCGGAGGTGGCGCAATACGCTCACGCTCCAGTTGATCGACGCGCTTGAGTATCTCGGCAAATAGCTTGACCAGCCGGGATCGAGCGCGCCGAAAGCGCCGATATTGATCCGCCATCTGCCGCCACTTCAACCGCCGGCCCTTCGGCACGGCGCACATGCGCTTGCGGCCTCGCTCCGGCATTGAAAGAACCCAGCTTTCGTGAAGGTGACCTTGTTGACAACGACAGGTCGCCTTGCCGCATTTACGGCGCAGAGGATACACACTGCCGCGAATCAACGGGTCTCGTTGACTGAAAATCTTCAATAACCCGGCAATCTCCCGAAGGTCCTCCTGCAACTGTTTTCGGAGTTGGCTCCTGTCCATGTCTGTACCTTTATTTGTAAATACGTATACAGAATAACACAAAAAATTGTGCGCGTCAACATTTTTTGAAAAAAAGTTCCGGGCCAGTGAAAAATGTCAGACGGGCATACTTCAAAAGACCGTCAAACAGGGGCCGCCGTTATCGCGTAAAAAACCAGCTAGCGAACCCCTCCCCAGTGTCTGAATTGCAGCTTTTTTTTATTTGTCCATCGACCCCCTTTTGCCCATTTGCCACTAACGCAAACCATCATCCTGGAGACGGCGGTCCTCCGCCGTTTCTTTCGCATGGTCTCGCATCAGTCTCCTTCCGGCCGGGGACGGCCGGCTCCAGGTAAATCGTTTCAGTATCCCAAACGTCTACCATCACCCTGGAGACGGCGGTCCCCCGCCGTTTTCTTTGCACAGTCGCGTACCAGTTTCCATCCGGCCGGGGACCCGCCGCGGGCAGGCGGCCGGCTCCAGGTAAATCGTTTCAGTATCCCAAACGTAACCATCATCCTGGAGACGGCGGTCCCCCGCCGTTTTCTTTGCACAGTCGCGTACCAGTTTCCATC
>PWZG01000394.1 GCA_003567575.1 PVC group bacterium
CGGCGGTGGCCGGCGCAAGCGACCGACTCACGACGCGTCTCAAGAACTCGAGCCGCGCACGTATGTCAAGCTGAAGCTTGAGATCCTTAGTAGGATAAACCGCTCATCACTCCCGAAACCGCCATCGCCGCGCCGAATATTCGCAGGACCAACAGAAGGCGCCCAGAAGATAACCGACGGCGGCGAACATATAATTACGCGACAGCAGACCGGCGTACAGGATAACGCCACCGATGATCCCGGGCCAGCCCAGAAACGCCCGTTTACCCAGTCATTCAGGGAGTAAAGCCTCCACCAGGACGCGGAAGCCGCGGGCGGGGTTGGACACGGTCAACTCCAGGTCATCGCCGCGGCGTTGCATGGGATGGCGCGAACCGTCCATGATGTCCGTCATGCTGTTGGCGTCGCAAAATTCCGGGGCGAAGCGCAGTCGTGCCTCGCCCTGGCCCGTCTGGAAGAAGACGAAGACCATGGCGCGCCCGCCGCTGCTTCCGGTCTTGACGTAGAGGAAGGAATTGGAACTGGGCGCCGGGGCCAGCACTTCCACAACCGGGCGCCAGCCGGCGCGCCGGGCGACGATTTCCACGAAACGCTCGAAGTCTTGCGTATGGCCGTGACCTTCACAGGGTTCACGCCCGCTCTGACGGGCGCTATAGACCTGTCCGAAATAGCTGCCGCAGAGCATCAGCAACCCCTTGCCGACGGGAACCTCCACGAGCGCCGCGCCCTCGTCGCAATCGGACAACACGTTGCCTGCGCCGCGTTGCCACGGACATAGCCATTGCGCGGCGTCGAGAATGAGTTCATCGCCGTCGATCACGGCGGTGATACTGTTCCGGGGAAGACGCCGCCTGCCAATCTCCTCGATACCGGCCATTCGCGCGGTGAAGCGCGCGGATTCCTCGCGGTAGAATCCCTCGGGCGTGTAGGCGCCGGTTTCCGACTCGCACACCAACGTTCCGCCGCCGCGCACGAAATCCTCCAGGCGCCGTTCGAGTTCCGGACCGGTGACGAGAACGCGCGGCAGGTAGAGCACATCGATCTGAGCTAATTCGTCGAGATGCTCCTCTTCGATGACGCGGTATGGGATCGAGCGCTTGACCAGCGCGCGCGCGTAGCCGCCCAGCGCCTGGCGGCAGACGCCGCCGGAGCCGGTTGATGCCCATTGCAGGTAGTAGCTTTGAGGGCTGAAGAGCACCCCGACGCGGCCGGGGGTGGGGCGGTAGGCGTCGATCAGTGCGGCATTTTCGGCCAGTACGTGGCCGGTGACGCGCATGGCATCCAGCCGTTCCGCGGCAAGGCCGTCCTTGCCGGTCAGCCCGAAGCCGGCGGCTTCGCGGCAGAATACCTCGTCGCGCCAGCACCAGAACAGGATCGTGTCGGCGCCGCAGGCGATGCCATTCCATATCCAGCGTTGTTGCGACGCGGCGTCCACCGATGCATGGATATCGAACCCACTTGCGGATCGACCGCCCTGCAATTCGCTGAGCCACACGCGTTTACCGCGCGCGGCGGAGGCGACGAACTCGACGCGCGCGCCGAAGTCCGCATCGTCGATGCCGCTCCACTTGGGGAAACTGCTGGTGCCGACACCGTCGAGACGGTCGGCATAGAACCAGTCGTTGCCCCGGTTCAAGGGGCTGGTGCGGGCGTCTGCCTCGTAATAGGCGCTCGGCGCGCCGCCATGCACGGTGATGGGGTGCTCCGGGTCGAGCGCCTTCATGACATCGTAACGTCTTTGCGCGTGTTCGCAGGCGCGCCAGGTCGTGAAATGCGCGAACGCCATGTTGTCGGTAAAAGGAATACCGGTCATTTTTCCGGGATGGACGTCCTCCCACTGTCCGTAACGGCGCAGCCATGCCGCGTTCAGGGCGTCCAATCCGCCGAATCGCCGTTCGAGCCACTGGCGGTACGCCGCAATTGTATGCGGGCAGAAGCAAACACGGTCATCGGCGTTCACGTCCCAGCGCAGTTCGTTCCATGCGTCCCATCCATAGAGATTGGGCGCCTTGCGGTAGCGTTCGACCACCGTCTCCAGGAAACGGCGCATGCGCGACCAGACCTCGGGATGGTCGCTGCAGCCGCCCGGCGTAAGGCCGAAGTGGCACTCGTTGCGAGCGCAACTGGCGACCGGGTGGCCGTACAGCGTGACCAGTTCGCTGCCGGGAACTTCGCGGTGAATCCACATCGGCTGGATTTCGGCGATGGTACTGAGCACCACGTCCAACCCCTCGGCGGCGGCCAGTTCCACCAGCCGGTCATAGGCCTCGAAACGAAAATCGCCGGGCGCCGGTTCCACCCAGGCCCAGAGCACCCAGAGTTGTACGGTGTTCAACCCCGCGTCCTTCATGCGGCGCAGATCGTCCGCCCAGTGCGACTGCACGGGAAAGGGAGGACGGTAGTACTGTGTTCCAAGTTTCATGGATTCATTCGCTCCTTATCGGGTTGCTTGACGGAAGTGACCAAGTCGATCCAAGACCGGGAAAAAAGCGCCAGTCGTATTCGCCTGAAGTCTTGCATGACCGTGTGGGAAAAGTCTAAGGCGGGCTTCGCCCGCAACCCAGAGGTCAGAGGTCAGAAGTCAGAGGTCAGATTTATCTTTGCTGACCTCTGACCTCCGACCTCTGACCTCTTGCCCGACACCATCCATGGCTCCGCGTCATTTTCTTGTTTTTTTACGCAACCATGCTTGGATAAGTCACTAATGCAATGGCG
Organism: PVC group bacterium; assembly: GCA_003567575.1. GTDB lineage: Bacteria > Verrucomicrobiota > Kiritimatiellia > CAIKKV01 > PXCX01 > PXCX01. Next base: position 2,716 of record PWZG01000394.1, read on the forward strand.
GCAGCATTTCCCCATGGGCCGCGATCAGTTCATCGCACAGCATAACGATTTCGTCGATCGACAACTCGGCGGCGGTATGCGGGTCGAGCAGCGCGGCTTGGATCAATGTATCCCGCGAACGGGTCAAGGCCGCCTCGATCGTCAACAACTGCACATTAATGTTGGTTCGATTAAGCGCCGCGCACTGCTCCGGCAACGAACCGACATAACACGGACTAACGCCGTTGCGATCGATCATACAAGCAATCTCAACACAGGCGTTTTCGGGCAGATTCTCAATTAACCTGCCGCGATTGAGTACATTGCCATGGACCCGGAAGGGATGATCGGTGATCATGGCTTCGATGATATGACTGGCATACTCATGGGTTCGCTGATGTTCCAGTTCGGATCCGGCCGTCAACTCTTCACGACGTTTCTCCCAACCCTTGATCTGACGCACACACCGACGCGGATATTCGTCCAGCGGAATGTTGTACCGGTCGATCAACTCCGGATAATTCTTCTTGATCCAGTATGGCGCGTACTCGGCATTGTGTTCACTGGACTCGGTAACGTAATGTC
>PWZG01000545.1 GCA_003567575.1 PVC group bacterium
CGCGCGTCATCCGTACCTGCTTCGGCGGCGGCAGCCTCGGCCTTTTCCTGAGCGGCAACAGCTTCAGCGGCCGCCTTACGCGCCTGTTCCAGCCGCTTTTCGGCCTCTGCAACCGGTGCACGCGCCGGTTCGACCTTTGCCGCCGCTGCTTCAAGGGCTGCTTCGCGTTCCGGAATCAGCTTGCCCCATTCCGCGATCTCCCTTTCGGCTCTGGCAACGGTGCTTTGCGCGCTCTCCATCGAAGCCCTGGCATCGCGGAGATGACCGGCCACGACGCCAACCTGTTGCTGTAACGCCATTTGTTGTTGAATGGCGTCTTGCATTGCTAACCGCACCCGTTCTATCCGTTCCCGGAGTTCATCCTCCAATTCAGGCGCGTCGGAATGAACGGCATAAATCCAGTACCAGCGTTCATAGCCGTGTCGCCGGAACTGGACAAGAGTATCCCCATGATCGTTGTGCGACAAAACCGAAACCGGAAGCGCGGTACCGTCCGCCGCTTGCGCGACGATATCGCCGGCATTCTCGTTCAACCATCCGCCGGTAGGGATGCGCGCCATCATCGTCAGGGCAGACGATTCCATCAGATCATCAAGCACGTATACCGGATAGCGCACACGGTAACCGTCGATCCATTCAGGGGTTCGGCGCGGTTCGGGCGTGTTCTCGAACTCCAGCACAGCGGCGCGGTCGGTCTCGGACAAAACCGCGAAATCAAAAGTTTTTTCAACTTTTACCACATCCCTTTCGTCGGCTTCTTCCGCATCCTCTTCCGGTTCTTCGGTTTGTTCAACCACGGCCAGCACCACCTGATCAACATACAACCCGCGGTAGTCAGCCGTTATGGTACGTGTATCTTCGTCTTCGGTCAAAGTCCATTGCCGGTTCCGCATACCTTCAGGAACATCGCGGGCTGCCGCCGTCAAGACAAAGCCCAGCGCAAAGACCAGCACCGTCAATATCCGGCGGCATGTCCAGACGCGTTTAATTGTCCGGTCCGCGTCCGTCGTGTCGCATGTCACCCAAAACAATCTGTTATTATCGAATCGGTTCATAAGTTATCCGTAATATCCACTGATAGGGATCACGATTAAGGGGTATCGGCATCCATATTTCGACTTCGGGATCCTCCACGGCAATCATCCAGCCGCGATTGGGCGCCACGCCGCTGTACCACAACTCGACGTCTTCGGTCACGGTCACGACTTGCTCGTCATCATCCGTCGGCTGTACAATGGATGTCGGCCGGGTGGCGCGGTCGGACGAATTCCCGCGCGCGCCGGGAAGCGCCCACTGAATAGGTGCGTCCGGAACCGTACGCCGGTAGCTATGGCCGACACCCGCGCCCCAGTCCGCCAACATGCGCCAAACAAACAATCGGGCGCCGGTTGTCGGTCGACGGCGCTCGATAGGTATAACCCACTCCGCATGTGCGATCCGCTGTCGCGGCGGAATGACATCCAGGTTGTAGCGTATCAACACCGAACGCGTATTATCCAGATCCAACCGATCGTTTAAAAATATACCGGCGCTGACTTCCCTCGCCGCCCAGCTTTGCCTGGGACCTGCCTCGCTTAAGACCGCCATTTTGTCAATAACCTCACCGGAAAGCTCGATGGTTCGCGCGGTAAGTTTTTGAAGAGGGAAGAAAAGCAAGCCGGACAGCAGGATCATGCACCCTACGCGGATTCGCGAGCCCGTCTGAAACCCCACCGGCGACGGTCGGTCCCCCCCCCAATTGATTGCATGCCGTGGCTTCATGGATTCACCGTGTAAAGAGTTTGAAACCGTTCCGACCATGCCAGGATGCGTCGTTCGCCACTTTTTAAACGCGCAAAGCCAGCCGTATCCGAAATTCTTCCATTGTCTTCCAGATCAAAAACATAAACTCCGTCCTCGCCGGCCACGGCGACCTGATCGGCGCCGCTCATCACCACCGGTGGGCCTTGGAATGAAGCATTCAACCGTTCATCGATCGCAACGATTTGCGGCAACAACGTCACATATCCGCGGGCTTGAAACATATGGGCCAAAAATCCGGAATTGCGGCCCGCGATATAAAAGGATGCATCGTCCGTCCGACCGCCAATCAAAACCGTTACGGGCGCCTCATTTACGGTAAAACGAACGAAACGGGCGCGGCGGTTGAGCAGATCCCAGGTCACGGGACCGTGCGGACCCGCGAATACCACCGCATCGGAACTGCCGGCAACATACCCCAACCCGGGATTAAATCCGCGTCCCAAAACGCCAACCGATTCCGTCACGACCTCCATCAGATCGTCAGCATCGGCCCTGGGCATTCCGCGCCGGTCCAAAGGAACATAAGCGACGGCATGCCCCCCGTTATCACGCGCATGCGGTAGGAACAGGTTTCTGCCATTCTGGTCGAGTTCCGACAATCCGATGGATTGTTGCCACCCGAAAGGCGCGCCGGCGCCGGTGCTGCGCAACAAGGTTAAACCGCCGCCGCCCGGCCGCATCAGATAGACATGCAACCGGTAAGCCAGCGCAAGTGTTTCCTCCGCGTTCTCCTCCGGCGGCAAGGCATCACAGAAAACGTAGATCAATGGTAACTGGGGATGCAGCGTCAGCGATAACGGATAAACCGAAAGATGTTCCGTTCCTGCCGCGGCCGGCAGCGGCATGCGCACCGGTTCGGCGGCAGGCCGACCTTCATCGTCAAGAACAAACACCGACAATTGCCGCCCATTTTCATCAGCCCGATGGCCTACTATGAAATACCCCATCTCCTCGTGGATCACGGCGGCATGGGCCGTCGGCGTCGTGACGCCTCTGATATTACCGGTATATTCCATGACGTTCACAACCCTGGGCGCAGCCCATTGGCCGGCATTCACCGTTACGGCGGCCAATATCGCCACCGACGCCATAATGCTTCGCGGTCGAAAGAGTTGTAAAGACACGGACCCTATCATGGGATAGCCAGCTTTTCGTAGTATCGCTGGACCGCGCTTTCGTAGCCTGGTATTGCGGTCCACGGCGGTTCATCCAGGATACGGCCCTGATGGACGGCGTCGCGTGGTATGCTCGGGAAATGTCCGGATTGCGCGCCATGGAACACGACCACAGATCCGCGCAACAGATCAAGCGCCTGTGCCTGAAGCCGGAAAAGGTCCGCATCCGGCGGCTCGTCCAATCGCGACAGGGTTTCTTCCATGCGAGCGATGACATCGTCGAGATGATCGGTCGGCAGATAAAGATTGGTCAATTCCTTGCGAATGACCTTAAGCCTTTCAATAACCTGTTCCTGTTGCGATTCCATATCACGCATCAATGCGGCAACCCGGTGATCGAACGCTTCGCCTTGATGCTCGACTATATTATGTTTCTCCTGCGGATCGATGAGACGATCGACCATATCGTCGGTCCATTCGCCGGAATCTTCGAGGCTGAAATGGGTATCGGGATGATCGACCAACTTGCCGCCGATGCCGGTGGACACGTCATCCTGGGTATCTTCCGAGGCTTCATAGGCCATGACACCTTCCTGATCGGGCACGGCTTCGTGACCTTCCTGGACGGCATCGCGTCCGCGGCGATCCACGCTTTTATCGCCCACGGTCATTCCGTGGGAACGGGCGCCTTGACGACCGGATCGGGAAGCGCCGCCGATATGCGCGGTGGGCGGTTTCTCCTGGCCGGTCGGTGCGGAAGCCGCGGTCCGGCCGATCGGCATGCCGCCCTTGCCCGGATCGCCCGGTTCGGAAAAAGCCTGCTCCGAAATCAGGTTGTAGGTCATATACTGTTCTTCAAGCAGATCGGCTTCGTCCAGCAATTCGCCAACCAGATCTTCGAATTCCGTCTGCAAAAACGGTCTCACTTCGGAGGGCGGCAGATCGGAGAACGGAGGCGCTGGAAGCGCTTCCTCGCTGGGCGTCGATCCCAGCGTGAAATCATCAAGGGTGGCGTATCCTTGATCTCCCTCACCATACAGCACGCGGCGCATCCACTCTTCGAAGGGACGATCGTCAATTTCGTCCTCAAGTTCCTCGCCGGATGCATCCGCTTGATCCCGGTCGGCGTCATCCATATGTACGCCTTCTTCCAATATTTCGCGGCCTTCTGCATCGACAAGCGGCGACACGGCGTCGCCTGCCTGAAGTTTATCGATTTCCTGTTGCCAATCAATGTCGCTTTCGCGCAATCCTTCATCCTCCGCGAGCGCGCGACTGGCGGCTTCCGCGAGGGCAATTCGCAAGCCGACATGTATTTCGGCCAGTATTTCGGCGGCAAAACGCTGCTGCTCGGCTGCCGCCTCCCATTGTCCTTCGGTCAGATGCGCGATCGCTTTGGTCATCGGCGCGAACAAATCGTCTTGCTGCAACGCATCGGATGCGGCGGCGAAAGCTTCCGCCATATACGGATCGGTTTCATCGATCCAGACGGACAACCCGTCGAACGCCGTATGCGCCAGACCGCACAATCGTTGCACGGTTTGCTGACGCCGCACGGTTGAACGGCGCAACGGTTGCTGCTCGATTTGCGACTGCATCCCGCCGTAGGAAGCCGATTCGTTTGCCATATCGGATTGCCGTTCTGCCAGCATACCCACGAAGGATATCATGTTGGCTAATTCCCAGTCGCGCCGGAATTCGGTAAAACGGCCGTGTATATCGTCAAGCGAACGAACGGTCCGCTCCATTGCCAGACGCGCGTCGGCAAGCGCCGTCCGTTTTTGCGCGGGTGAATCGCGGCCTGGTACGCTTTCAATAATGCGTATCGCCCGTATCATTTCCGTATCGGCCAGCATACCAACCGAAATACGCAAGTTATCCGTTTCCGACGGCATATCCCGCGCGACTTGCGCCGCGGTACGTCGCAACCGTTCCTGTGCAGCGGCTTGTTCTTTCATGGCATCGGCCAATTGTTTGAGGGTATCGGCATCATCCCAGCGCAATCCTGAGTCAGGATCGAATGACCGGATCGTTTGGGCGGTCTGACGGATGGCGCCACGCTGATCGGCAATCATTTCTTCCAGCGCGGATTCGGCGCGCAAAATGCGCTCGTAACGTCGTTGCAATTCCGCTTCGTCCCCAATGAACCGCAGGCTATGGATACTGCCGTCGACCCATTCGCCTTCACGCCTGGGATTGTTGTCGCGTGCGCGCAGCGCAATCTCAATCGTTTCCCCTTCAGCCGCCGCCAGCGCCGTCGGGAACAAGGCCAGATTGGTTTGAAAATCGAGGCTGCCGCTTTCGAGCGCCCACGTGCGCACCGGTTCCCAGGCGGCGACTTCGTCCGTATGCGCTCGATCATCGGATTGTCGTGTAAACAGACCGACTTCCAACAGACCATAATCGTCGCCGGCACTGATTTGCAAAGGCATCACGGAGTCGATCATGATATCGTCTTTCCTGGATACACCACTCAGACGCAGCCGCGGCGGCTGATCCGCCAGTACGCGCAGGGTATGATGCGGCCCGACTTCGGGATCGCGTTCGGCCTGTCGTGTTTGCAACCGGTATCCTCGTTGATCACGAAACGTGAACTCCGCCTTGAATTGCCTGTCGCCGATGCGTTCCAGCGATTCGCGCCGGATATCGGCGTCATTATCGACGGTTTCGACAAGCATTACCACTTCGTCAACCGCTTGATCGAACGTAAACACGGTACGCGCCCTGGTTCCGTAAAGGGCTTCGAGATCGCCGCGATGATGCTCAACTGTCTCCGTCCGTTTGCCGGTATATTCGGGGAAGATATATTCCGTGCGAATCCGATGCAAACGCGGCTGTTTCAGCACGGAAATCGTATAGGTCGGCGTCCGGAAATCGCCACCGCGTACGCTGTAGGTACGGGTATTTTCTACGTTGCGGAAAATATGGCCTACCCGGTTCGTTTCAGGTGCGACGGCTACGGTCTCGACGTAGCGCTGACCGTCTTCCTCGCTGACAATCGACAGACTGTCGGGGCGGCGACCTTCGATCTCGATCTGGAGCACAATATCTTGACCCGGCGGCAATTCAATGTCTCCGGGCTCGACCGTCAACAGCGTCCGGTACATGGGCGCCACATCGGCAAACGGCATAAAAAGGCGGGTCGCCGCATTACTGAAATGATCGCCACGGAAACGCCAGAAACCGATACCGCCGAGGCTGACCAACAAGGCGAGCGCCGCGGTGATCAGCGCCCGCCGGCTGTAGGCGGCTTGCCGCAGTTCGGCTTTACGCAATAAATTATAGTTTTCCCGCAGCAATGCGGCGGCAAAATCGATAGATTCGTTATCCGTCGCTTCGCCACGCGGGATTTGAACCGTATTGATCAGACGGTTCTCCATTCCCCCAGCATGTTCGCGTTCGATAGCAAGCGCCACCTGGTCTTCCGTAAAGCGTGCCTGCCGGAAACGATCGGTCATGCGCCAAGCCACGCGAACTACAACCGCCACGAACAGCAGGACGGCAATCAGCCTCGACCACAGCGGTAAATGCAACATGTTATCCAGCGCAAACACGATCCAAAGCCATGCCAACGGCAGAGCGATCGCAAGGCCGACGGCTTCCATAATGATCAGCCGCCGCCAGCGCCGCGAACTGCGCCGGATGAGACGCTTCAAATCAGCCCGGATTTTAGCTATATCGTCCTGGACTTCAGGTTGTTGAGCAATATTCGTATCCATTATTGAAACTCTGCTTCGATTTCTCTGGGTTCATCCATCCTTACGATTAACGGATAATCTCTGTCGCGGCCGGCGGGAACATCCCCTCGCCAACGTCGGAATCCGGCCGGCCGCTGGTCTGCGCCGGCAACACGAATTTCCACCATGGCGTCCTCGGCAAACCAGCCCTGCCCTTGCGCATCAAGGCCGGCAGCGGTCGGCATCGCGGCGCCGGGACCCGCGGCAGTCGCTCGCAGGCGGTGTTCCGCGGTCCATTTCCAAACCAGCGAGGAGTCTTCCTTCAAAACCAGTTCGCCTACATCCGTGGTATCGCCTTCCGCGGGGATGCTGCCCTCGCCTTGCCATCCTCGACACGTAAACCGGGAATCGCCAAGTTCCAGCGGCGAATGTTCAATGGTTAAACGAATATCGCTTCCCCACGGCAACACAACCGGCGCTCCGGGCGTCACGCTCTGCCCGTTCAATAACGCGCCGCCCCACTCGGATTCAACGACCAATTGATGTTGGTCAACGGCAAACACGCTGAACAACGCGCCGGGCTCGCGGACCACACCCCAATCGTATTCGAAACCGGTTACTCCCTGGCCAAACGTTTCTTCCACGGGTTCCTTGACGGCCTCCAAACCACGACGTACGCTGACAGCGGCAATATGATGTCCTTCGTCTGCCTGCACATCCAGAACCAAGTGTTCACCGAAGCGACGCAACACATCGCCGCCGGGCGTGACTTCTCCGTTGCCTTCCCAGCGAACCTCGATAAGCGGCGCAAAAATTGCTTCGATCGTATGATCACTGCTTACGTTATCGAATGTGTGCGACTGGTCCTGTCCGACCGAACGATTATCGACGACGAGATCGAAAATATCATGACCGGGAAGAGGATCGAGTTTATAGGTCTTGACCCAGCCCCGAGGCACCAGCGATTCGCCGGGATGCGTAATCCGGCCGCCGCCTTCCGGCGCAACCGAAGCCGTCATGCGATGGGTTCGGTCAGGAAACCCCGGATGCCGCGTATCGCCGCCGAATTCATCCAGGTAGCCGGTGCCACTGACGGTCAGCGAATTGAAACTGCGTTGTCCCGCGTTGACCGCGGCAAACCAGTCGCCGCCGGCCGGCGCATCGTCGGCGGGACCGCCACGCCCCATTGGATGGGACACCTTTACGCCGTTAAGATACATCTGAAAATAAGGACCGCCGTAGGGAATCGAGCCGTAGTCCGTCAGGATCGTCACCCACAGCCATTCCTCGTTCTCGACATTGGTATCATCCAAGACACTCCAGACCGGTCGGTTCCTGTCGACATTCCGATGATACAAAACCGCCTTTCCATCGCCATTAATGTAAAACGCCATTTGGGTTTCGGGTTCGACATTGACATTCGCCTCGCTCAACAGATCCGCCCGCAAACGTAAATCAAGCCAAACCTTGTCGGCATCCCCTTCGTCAAAATGCAGGGTGGCGGAACTGCCGAAAATATGCATGACATGCGTATCTATCGCCAGGCGTTGGCCGCCGGCAAGCCTCGGATGCGCCAGCGGACGACGCGTTTCCGGAAGAATTTCAGCGCTCTGACCAACAAAGTCGCCATACCAAACATTGTGACCCATGTGATAACGGCCGGGGTTCTCATCCATGAACGTCTCGAGGAACGGCAGCTCACGCACGTGCTCCAGACCAAACCGGACTTCCACCGTCTTATCGCCTTTAACCCCAGTGAAAACATAAGCCTCAGCGACATCGACAGGTTCGCCGTCAACCAGGATCTCATACACGCGATAGCCGGGGTCGGGTCTAAACTTCAACTCGGCATCGGCGCCGTCCGGCACCGTAATCTCCAATCCCGGTTCAACCGAACCGTGATCACCCGCATTCACACGTATCGTCCGCTCCGCCGCGGGTTCGTCGGACGACACGCCGGCCGCCATAATGAACCACGACAAAGCAACACCGATCCGCGCCAGGCCACGAACCATGTGACGCGAACCGCGCGAGCGAGACCAATCCGTCAGCTTAACCGCTTTGTCTTCAAAAAGTTTCATATCAATCCCTGTTTTAGCTGTTTTCTATATTATGTCGCTTAACTTCGTCAACTTCTTCCGCAACACCTATATATGGTCTCAAAATGTCTTGATCATGTCAAGATCATGAAGAGCGCACACAACAATCCCGCGTTCAGACAACAACTCCACCGCAAAACATGTAGCAACATTGATGCCAAATACCGGATTTCGACGTCCGGGACGACTTAAAACGGTCTGTTCCGCTTGCCTGCGGGACACTATGCCGCCGATCCGATGTTGATGACGCCACCGATCCCGAGTAACGCCCCTTTTTGGCAACAGCCCACAAGCGGTTGATTGTGTAGACCTGTCGGCAAGATGCGTACAAAACGACACAGTTTTACGGTGTCCGCGACAAATGGTCCCATAAGGCTCGCAACCCTTGTTCCAGTGAATATCGGGGGGTAAATCCGAGCCGTTGTTTGGCGCGCTGGATATCGGCGACCGAATGCCGGATATCGCCGGGCCGCGCGTCGTGGAATACCGGGGGCGTCTTGCGACCGGTTAATCGTTCCAATATCCGCACCACATCCAGCAGGGATTGCGAGTTTCCGGTTGCCACATTGATAACGTCACCGTTCCCGACGGTATCGGTCGTAGCGGCGAGAAGATTAGCTTGCGCCACATCGGCAACGAACACGAAATCGCGTGTCTGGCATCCGTCGCCGAATATGTGGGGCGCCTGTCCGGCGCGTAAACTGTCAACGAATCGCGAGATAACGCCGGAATACATGGAACGTGGATCCTGGCGTGGTCCATACACATTAAAATACCGCAAGGCAACGGTTTGCATCCCGTACAGCCGTGCATAGACGCGCAAGTAATATTCGCCCGCTACTTTGGCGACCGCGTACGGTGATTCAGGCGCGGGAAGCATGGTTTCCCGTTTCGGAGTTTCGGGTTCGTTGCCGTAGGCGGCCGCGGACGCAGCGAACACCAGTCGGCGTACACCCGCGGCTCTTGCAGCCTCCAGTACGCGAAGCGTACCGGTCACATTGATATCGTGGTTATCGCGCGGACGTTCGACGGAATCGAAGACGGAAACCAATGCCGCCTGATGAAATACCCAGTCAATGTTACGCATGGCTGTGCGCAACGCTTCATCATCGCGGATATCTGCCTTGATCAATGGTTGGGCGAGTTGGATTCCGTCCAGATTGTTTCTGTGCCCCGACGAGAGATTGTCCAGAACATAGACTGCATGGCCGCCGTCACTCAGTGCGGCGGCGATATGCGATCCGATAAATCCAGCGCCTCCCGTTACCAGGCACTTCATACTTGTCTCAAGCCCGTTTGGCTTTGATCTGATCGACGATAGCCGTAAACGCGTCAGGATCGTTGATTGCGATTTCTGACAGCATTTTACGGTCTAATGCAATGCCGGACTTGGAGACACCTTCGATAAATCGGCTGTAAGTGATGTCGTGTGCGCGACAGGCAGCGGACAACCGCACGATCCAAAGGCGGCGATATTCGCGTTTTTTCAGTTTCCGATGCGTCGTGGCCAACCGCATACTGCGATCCACGGCTTCGGTCGCCTGCCGGAACAGTTTGCTGCGTGCGCCCCGAAATCCTTTCGCCAGCGCGAGACGGCGTTTGCGACGACGACGCGTCACCGGTGCATTTTTGGCTCTGGTCATTGAATATTCCCTTTTTTCAACTTCACGTCAGCAGTTCATAGATACGCGGCTGGTCCACATCGGCAACCAACCCAGATCGGCGTATTTGCCGTTTGCGTTTGCGTGTTTTTGTTCCGAGCAAATGTCGGCGTCCCGACTTGCTGTACTTGAGTCGTCCGCCGGCGGTAACCCGGAATCGTTTCGCCGCCGATTTATTGGTTTTTTTCTTAGGCATGGCAATGTCTCCAGAATAATCGTCCGCTCGCGATAAATTTTGCCGGTCGCGTACGGGAAAGCGGAGTATGATAGCATTCTCCCAGCGCGTGTCCAGCTTTTTCTCCAGGCGGTCTATCGCGTCAGATTCCCCTTGTGAAACCGCCGGGACCCGGCGCCTCCAGTTTCCCCGTTCATATCCGTCGTGGTCATTTACCGGAACGCGGGCCCATAATCATGATAATACTGCGTCCCACCATCTTGGGCGGCGAATCTATGACCGCCTCATTCTGGCAATCACGCATAACCCGTTGCATCAGTTCAAATCCCAGTTCGCGATGCGCGTTCTCGCGGCCGCGGAAAAAAAGCAAGGCCTTGACTTTATGGCCTTTTTGGAAGAATTCCTTGATATGCTTGATTTTGGTGGCATAGTCGTGATCCTCAACATTGCTATGGAATTTGACCTCCTTAAGAACGGCTGCATGCTGTCCCTTGCGGGCCAATTTTTCCTTGCGTTGTTGATCGTACTTGAATTTACCGTAATTCATGATACGGCAAACCGGCGGATCGGCGTTCGGCTGCACCTCGACCAGATCGAGGCCGCTACGCTCCGCGACCGCAATGGCATCACGAGTTTCCATGACGCCGAGCATATTGCCTTTATCATCAATGCAACGCACTCGCGGCACCCGGATTCGGTTCATAACACGGACGAAGGGACGAATGGCATCCTCCTTTGCTGCGGCCTCTGATTAAGAAGCCTTGGTTTTGCTTTCAGTCTCGCAATTGCATCCCAGCGGGATGCGTAATATTGAATGGTCTTGTTAATCCGCGGTCTCCTCCGCGACCGTTTCCGCGCGCAATTTTTCCAACAACGCCGCAACCGGCATGGCTCCCAAATCTCCGGCCTCGCGGTTTCGCACGGCGACCTGTCCGGATTCCGCCTCGCGCGGCCCGACGACCAACAGGTAGGGAATCCGTTCCAGCCGGCCGTCACGAATTTTCGCGCCGATTTTTTCCGAGCGGCGATCGATCGCAACGCGGAAATCCGCCTGCCGCAGTTGTTCCATCAGGGTTTCGGCAACCGTCAGTTGTTTATCGGTAAGCGGCAGCACGCGCATCTGCTCGGGCGCCAGCCAGAACGGGAATGCACCGCCGTAATGCTCGATCAAGATACCCATGAACCGTTCCAAACTGCCGAGTAGCGCGCGATGAATCATGTACGGACGATGCATTTTCCCGTCATCGCCCGTATAATTCATATCGAACCGTTCCGGCATATTAAAATCGAACTGAATGGTACTCATTTGCCATTCGCGGCCCAGGGCGTCACGAACTTTTAGATCGATTTTCGGACCGTAAAAAGCGCCGCCACCCTCGTCGACGGTACATGTGATACCGGTTTCGCGCAGCGCGGCTTCCAGACCCTGGGTCGCCTGATCCCAACGTTCGCTCCCGCCAACGGCCTTGGCCGGACGGGTAGCAAGATAAGCGCTGATTTCGGTGAACCCGAAACGACCCCACATGCGCATCGCCAAGCGGACGGCACGCCGGATTTCGGTAATCATTTGGTCGGGCGTACAGATAATATGGGCATCGTCCTGGGTAAAGCCGCGCACGCGCAGCAGTCCGTGCAGGACGCCGGTTTTTTCGTAGCGGTATACGGTCCCCATTTCCGCCCAACGCAATGGTAAATCACGATACGACCGATTGCGCGACTTGTAAACCTGGATATGAAACGGGCAATTCATGGGCTTGACGTAGTATTCCCGATCGTCAACCCGCATGGCCGAATACATGTTCTGGGCATAAAAACCGAGATGGCCCGATTTCTCCCATAATTCCGCGCACCCGATATGCGGCGTGTACAGCAGTTCATACCCTTCACGGAAATGTTCGCGCCGCCAGTAATCTTCTATCACGGCCCGTATCCTGGCGCCACGGGGATGCCAATGGATCAAACCGGGACCTACATCTTCCTGAATACTATACAGGTCGAGTTCACGGCCCAGGCGCCGGTGATCCCGTTTCTGTGCTTCCTCGATGGCAGCCAGTTGCCGACGCAACTCTTTCTGCGATACCGCGGCGATCCCGTAAATACGTTGCAGCATGGGATTCGTCTCGATGCCGCGAAAATAGCTTCCGGCCACGGACAGGAGTTTGAATGCCGGTATCCGGCCGGTACTCTCAAGATGGGGACCGCGGCATAGATCGACAAAATCGCCGCATTGATAAAGGGTAATCACGGCATCGTCAGGAATGTCGGCCAAACGCTCGAGTTTATAGGTCTGCCCACGTTCGCGAAACAGGGTTTCGGCTTCCGATCGCGATACCTCACGGCGCTCGAACGGCAGATCGGCATCAATGATGTCCTGCATTGCGGCTTCAATCGCATCGAAATCGTCCGGCGTCAAACGATATTCCATATCGAAATCGTAATAAAAACCGCTGTCGGTCGCCGGGCCGATATCAATACGTACGTTGGCAAACAAACGGCACACCGCCGCGGCCATGACATGCGCCGTACTGTGAAACAACTTTTCGTTATCCAACGTCGATTACTCCCCGCAAAAAAAAACCGGCGCCGCATCATTCAGCGACGACGACAACTGCTATAACGGCAGAAACCATACGCTTTTTTAAACAAATAGTCAAGCAAGTTCTCCGGCGAGCGGCGGCGAAGCATCGCCGGGGTGTCGGAGGGTCGCGTGGCGGGGGTCGGGGGTCGGGTGTCGAAACCGGTGGACGACTACGGCGACGACTACGGATTACGAGGACAGGAAACACAAATCGTCCACCGTAATCGTTATCCGTACGCTTAGTCTCCCAACACTCTTAATCTCAGTCTCCAGTCTCCAATCGACAGGATCGACGGAATCGACGGTATCGACGGATGCCGACAGGATGGTCTAAGGTCTTCGTTCCGATTCTTTTCCATCGACAAAGCTCGCGACAAAGATTTGAAATATCTCGTCTGAGAGAACATTTTCGCAACCTTTATCTTTCGCCATAACCGTTCACGCGCTTGCTTTCCGAAGTAGTTGCCGTTCTGAGTGTCCGCGAAGCGGGCGAACGGCAACAGGGTCTTCGTCCTGAACGTTTGTCCAATTCAACGGCGTCTCGTTTGTCCTGCTGCCGTTCGCCCGCGATGCGGGCCGTCAGAACGGCAGCTACTGCTTACGGACGGACCTCTTATTTGAGAACATGCGTAAGTCGTTGGTTCTCAGTTGCCTGAGAAACATCGGATTTCGCCGCGGAAGCGGGGCGGTCCGGGACGTCCCGCCCTACTTGCGAACGGCCGGTTGTAGATAAACGGGGTGCAACGGCGGCGGCGGTAGGCCGTGACGCTGCCGGTACCGCGCAATGCGGCCGAGAATTTCCGGTGCCGGCGCGGCGGGCGACGCGATCACGGTTCCCGGTAAACGCGCGCGTTCCGCCGGCGTTGCCAGTCGTTCCCAGTCCGCACTGGTCCATATTGCGGCCTCGGAATCGGCTTGCCGCAACCATTCCGCGCGCGACACGATCACCGGCGCCTGTTCCCCGCTGTGCAAACCAACCGGTGACGGATACCGAACCATCCATACGCTGTCCCGCCGCGCGTCGCCCACCACGACAACCGGCGTGGCGGCGGCGGCCAGC
>PWZG01000245.1 GCA_003567575.1 PVC group bacterium
ACTCGATCAGCAGGTTGTATGATACGAGCTGAGATGGACTCGCGGATCAGACGAGAACGTTCATCATCGGAACAAGAATCGTCGAGAACGTGCCGATCATCCCGACAACCCCTGGATCGCCCTTCGTGACCGGACTCATGTGGGACTCGGCGGATGGAGGAGCCGCGTATGACGGAAGCCAGGACCTGATCATCATCACCGAATTCAACGCCACACAGACAGGAGCCTTCGGAACGTACGACTACGAAGTACGCGTACCCGTAGGACTGAGCCGGCTCATCGAAGGAACCGACCTCGTGCAACGCGTATTCGAGTTGAGATGAATGGAAGCGAACAAGCTTAAAAGCACGGATGACGGAGGACGCCTATGAACCAGCGTATCTGGATCATCATCGGCGCCGTACTCGTACTGCTCGCAGCGCCTTCGATCATCTGGATCGCAGCAGACTCGATCGACATCGAAGCAGGACGCATCTTCTACGCCGAACTCGAATCCATACAAGACACGCTCTTCTGGGCCGGTCTGAAGATCGAACACGACGGACAACCCCTCTCAGAATCGAACGAACCGTTCGCCACGATCACGCTCGACGTTCCGATCATCGCAACCGTACAGTTCCCCGGCGAGAACTTCAAAGGAGGACTCCACTGGTACGGAGCGACGTTCGCAGAGCAATTCCTCGCAACGAACATCATGAACACGACTCCGAGCATACTCGAAGCCGAACAGATATTCCCCTCGAATCTCTACCCGCACCTCTACCCTCGATACGATGACATGCGGGACGGTCCGAACGCCACGTTCTGCTGCGACACGGCAGAGATACGCATCGGAGGAGAGAACTACACCTCGTTCGTGATCGAGATCGACTACGGCATCGAATACCACCTGCTCGGATACAACGACTCGGGACAGCTCATGCCGCTCTTCCTCGTAGAGATCGAAGATGCGACGTGCTACAACGCGACGTCATGCGTCGGACAGTTCATGCTCCCCATCTCTGATGAGCCCTACAACTTCTTCGCCATCAGCAAGATGCGCGCCTACACGTACGACGTATTCATAGACGGCGTACAGACCAAGGACTTCCCACAGACGGCGCTGCCCTACAACCTGACGATCGTAACCCGAGACCTCTACACCGGCGTTCTCACGCCCGGAGTGAACGTACTCGTCGGAGAAGAGAACGGACTCAACCTCTTCGTACCCTACCGCTTCTCAGGGTACATCAGCGAATTCTACTCGATAGGAACGACCGGTCCGGGAGGAGCAGAGACGTTCCTCGTAGCACCCACGCAGTACCCGACGATCGACGGGTATTCGATCTACGTAGCCGTGCTCCAGGAAGGACTCATCACGAGCCGCGAACAGCTCTCCGTGCTCAACGTCGACTCGCTCGTACAACAATCCAAACCGCTCTCACCCTCAGCCCTCTTCGACAACGCCAAAACCTCAGTCAACGCGCTCAACCAGATCAACAGCTTCCTCTTCACCTGGTCGAGCCAACTCCTCCAAGCGTACCGCTACACGATCCAGTACGAACTTGTAGGATCCACCTTCAATGTCATACCCGCTCATACGGCTGGGAGCGTATTCGAACTCAAGACCGGAGCGCCCAACGTCGTCACCGTACACGTCACGAACGGAGGGTTCCCGGCAGGAGGCTACACGGCGCGCATCCGAGAGACGGACGGATACCTCGTCATGAACCCGTACGTCGGATCCTCACCGCTCACCGGAAAGGACCGCATCTCGCACAGCCAGAACCTGCCGACCGGAAACGAATTCATCATCACCCCGACACGCCTCGGAGCCGTACAATCGAACATCACCCTCGAAATCCTCGATGACGAAGGAGAGATCATCGCAGAGCTCCCAGCCGTCATAGACGACGATCTGAACATCGGAAGCGGAGGCATATTCTACAACAACGACCTGCTCAAAACCGTCACGAACAGCATGAACCAGGTCATCAACAGCCTCTTCTACGCACTCAACTTCTGAGCCGCGACCGCTCGACGGAAACACCATCCTTGCCCCGTGATACAACGAAGCCCATCCGAACACCAAAGTTTTTAAAGGAATTCTCGCTGAGCATCCTCGGGTTGGAACTGTGAACGCACGTGGTCTCATCATACTCGTCCTCGTCGGAGTGCTCATGCCAGCAGCGCTCGCAACCGGATTCACCGTACAACCGCAACTCTACTTCACCGGCACCTCAACAGCCCCGGGAACGCTCTACCAGGACGGCATCGGATCGAACGCCGACGTCGGAGGACGATTATGCGGCTTCGGACCCGGACGCTACCTCGGAGCATTCTACGCAGCGAACATCGGAGGAACATGGAACTACGAACTCGTATCGTACCGCACCTCCTCAGAAGCCCTCGCTGAGGCGAACACCGCCGAAGGAGGAGGATGCTACTCGACGCTCCCCGGCTTTCTCACCGTCTCACCATCACAACTCACGACGCCCAACCCGAACGTGCAGAAAGCAGCGCTCCCCGGACGGCTCTACATGGGTCACGCAGCGAGCACGAATCCAGGTACGATCAGCCAGTTCGAGTTCGGAGGACCGAACATGGTGCTGCGCGGAGACTACACGATCCAGAGGACCTTCACGCAGGCGTCGCGTCAGATCACCGTACAGAACCCGACCGTCGTGTTCGAAACGAGTGCAGGGCCCTTCACCAAGAGCGCCACAGACCCCGCCTTCGGAGTCGCAGCAGACCGCCCGCTCGTCATCGCCACGTGCATCGACCCTGATGGAGGAGCATGCAGCGATGGAGGAGTCATCACCTCGAACGTATTCCCCTACACGATGAACACAGGACTGAGCGCCGGAGACGTCAACGATCAGACGACACACACGCGCTACGTCGTAGCCAACGGCCTTGGCAAGAGCGTGTGCATCGGAGCCAACCTCATCGCCGACATAGAATCCATCGACCCCGACCCCGTCTACTACAGCCAAGAGCTCACCATCAACTTCTCGACCACCAACTATCGCGATGCACCGTTTGAGGTCATGGGAGGAAACGTAGCCGTAACGAGCCCCTTCACCATCCGCGTCCAGATCTACAACGCCTCAGACCCCTCACAGGTCGTCTACACGAACACGCAGACGGTCACGAACACGATCAACCCCGAACAGACCCTGCAGCTCTCGCTCGTATGGCCCGCATTCGCCCACTCAGGAACATACACGGTACAGGTCGACACGGACTTCAACAACGACATCGCTGAGTGCAACGAAGCCGACAACACCGCAA
>PWZG01000056.1 GCA_003567575.1 PVC group bacterium
ACCAAGGGACCGCCCTGCGCCTGCTTCTGCGCAACACGCTTGTGATCGGGAATGCCGTTGACGGGAACCAGGACCTGGGAGCCGGGCTGTGGGCGCGGGCAAGCGTACAGGATCGCAGTGCACGCGTGATGCTGGAGAACTGCACTGTCGCCGGCAATCTCCCGGAGGGACTCAGGGGCAGCAGCGATATGGACGTCACCAACAGCATCCTCTGGAACAACGGCATGGACAGTACCGGTACGGTGACGATTGCCTATTCGATCATCGAAAACAGCAGCGATTATATCGACGGTGGCGAGAACCTCAGTGACGATCCCTTGTTCGTCGACGCGCCCGGCGGCAACTACCGGTTGCAACGGGGTTCCCCAGCCATCGATACGGGATTGAACCAACCGTGGATGGCGGATGCAACCGATCTGGACGGGTTGCCGCGCGTGATGAAAGGGACCGTCGACCGGGGATGCTATGAGGCAATTCCTCCGGCCGGCAGCTTGTTTTTCATACGCTAACCACGAATACCCGGCGTTCAATTCACCGGAACGGCTCACGATGTCAAAAACCACCACCCTCAAACAGCGGGCTTACCAAACCATTCGACGGCGTATCCTGACGGGTCACTATCGTCCGGGCGAATTGTTGAATCGTCGCAGCGTCGCCGCCGAACTGGGAATGAGCGCCGCGCCGGTCCATGAAGCGATGCTGCAATTGGAACGTGACGGTTTCCTGGAAGCGTTGTCGCGAATCGGAACGCGCGTGCGAACGGCATCCCGCGAAGATGTCCGCGGTCAACTGATCGTTCGCGAAGCGTTGGAATGCCAGGCGGCGCGTTTGATTTGCGGTGCACCGATCGCACGCAACCGGGAACGGCTGTTTCCCTTGGCGAATGCCCTGGATGCCCTGGAACCGCTGGATCCCAAAAGCGCCGGGCAAGAGGTCACGTTTCACTGCGCGCTGGTGAAACTCGCCGATTGTCCAAGCCTGTTGCGCGAATATCAACGGGTCATGCAAATCGGCCTTTTTTATCGTATCCATCTGGCCATGAACATCGTGCCGGAGGTACCCAAAGACTTGCATCACGCCTTGGTCACAAAACTCGCGGCCGCCGATCCGGAGACCGCCGACAAACTGGTGCGGCAACATATCCGGTACGGCAAACCGGTTATGTTGCGGGCGGTTACGAACCACGGAATTCTTGAGGATGCACCGTCTGGTGTCCAACATAAAGCGGATCGATTGCCTTCAAATCATGCAAATAGAAACGTGCAACCACAAAACGGACGAACGCATCATGACCGGACCACCGAATGTATTCCTGATCCTGTGCGACGACCTGAACAATGCGCTGCCCGGCATGGGCCGCATGCCCCATGCCATCGCGCCGAATATCGAACGCTTGATGCGTCGCGGCGTATCGTTCCGTAACCACCAGAGTAATTGCCCCGTCTGCCTGCCGTCGCGCAACAGTATGCTCAGCGGTTTATACCCGGCGACAACCGGTCAGATGACCCTTTGGGATCATACGCCCGAATGCCGTCCGATTCCCACCACCCAGCCGGTCGATCGCGCCGCCCAGCACCCCTGGCTGCGCGATGCCGTGATGTTGCCGCAATATTTCAAGGCCAACGGCTACCGCACATACGGCGCCGGCAAAGTTTTTCACGGATGGTATCGCGCCGAG
The DNA here is from genome assembly GCA_003567575.1 of PVC group bacterium. Classification (GTDB taxonomy): domain Bacteria; phylum Verrucomicrobiota; class Kiritimatiellia; order CAIKKV01; family PXCX01; genus PXCX01. The sequence goes on from PWZG01000056.1 coordinate 1,679, forward strand.
CCCAATTGGAGCGCCCACCGGCATGTGACCGACTACGGTCCCTTCCTATGGGACGCCGTCCGCGACTGGCAACGCGCCCATCCCGACCGGCTGTCGCTGTACGAAGGTCAGCCCCTGCTCGACTATGTCCGGCGCTATGAAGGGTTGGACCGTTTCTTTCTCGATGGCGACACGTTCCGGCATCATATCGAACTGAGTTTCGGATCGACGGCCGAAATGTTTACGGGCCAGGCCGATATCCGGCAGGGCGATCAGAAAACGCCGTTCCGCTACGTAAATGACGACGATCGCGATCCGCTCCCCGACGAAAAGACGACCGATTGGGTGCGCAAGACCCTCCGTGAACATCCGCGGGAAACACCGTTTTTGATGGCGGTCGGTTATATGAAACCGCACTCGCCGCTGAATGCGCCGCAACGCTTTTTTGACCTCTACCCCGACGACTTCGCCATACAACAGCCAACATCTGGAGACGGCGGCGCGTCGCGACTGCATCGCAGGCGGATCCCCCGCCGTTTCTTCGCATGATCGTTACGGTTTCCCATCCGGCCGGGGACCCGCCGCGGGCGGGCAGGCGGCCGGCTCCAAGCGTAATACGTTCTTTCTTGCTCGATGTTTTTCTCAGTCACCCCCGAAAAATCCGAGCGCCGCGCTCGGAGGCCACTCTCGTTTGATAGAACGGGGGAACCGGTGGACACTACGGCGACGACTACGGATCACGATAAGAGGAATCCCCATCGTCTACCGTAATCGTCGCCCGTAATCGTCAACCGTTCTTTCTTACCCGAAAAACCTGATGGAGCGCAGCGAAATCACGGGGCCGCAACTCGTTTGAAAGCACCCGCGAAGCGGGATCGACGGTAGGTGTTTACCCCATAGTCCGGGACGTTGTTTTTTGCTATCGTATTGAGTGCCGAAAGGATTGTCCTTGACGCATATTGACAAACCGGGTCACTTGAATGCTGAATCGTTCGCCTTCAGAACCCGATCAAATAGGAAATGGTAAAATGTCTAAGTTAATGATGGTAATGGTCGGGATGCTGGCCCTGAGTCTCTCGGCGGGATGCGAAAAAAGTAGTGATTCCGGAAGTTTGGGCGCTCTCGATGGAACGTGGAGGGGAACGACGGCCGGCCGGCCCTTGACGATGAACCTCAATCAGAACGGCACGTCTCTGAGCGGAAGCTACAAGTTGGAGAACCCCGATTTCGAGGAAAACCTCAGTGGGACCGCCTCCAGCGCAACTGCCCCGGCTACGGCCGTCCTTTCCGGTGGCGCGGACCGGCAGTTCAGGATCACGTTCAATAGTGAAAACTCTATGAGCGGAGGTTTTTTCAAAGGCTCGACCCAAGTCGGATCCGTCAGCGCGACGAAATAGTTTTGCAACCGTTCACGGGGTAGCGCAGCCGCGGGATACGGATGAGAACGACGAAGCCCGCCTTAGTGCCTTATTCTAAAGCCTCTGTCATATAAAACAAGAAAAATGATGCGCTGCTGTTGGGAGATTCGGGCAAGAGGTCAGAGGTCAGAGGTCAGAGGTCAGAGGTCAGTTTTCTGAAACGATCGGAACCACGATCTCGACAACGATAAGGGGA
>PWZG01000332.1 GCA_003567575.1 PVC group bacterium
AAGAGGAATGATTCCTGAAGACCTGGTACGCCATAACGGCGTCCAGGCACCCTTGACCAAAGTATTCACCCATGTCCTGGCCCCGAGAACCAGGACCATTGATACAAAAGAGCACGACCCGGTCACACTGTTACCCACAGTGCGAAGCCGCATCGAAGCCCTCTACGCGCGCATCGATGACCCGTTCTTGCCGCCGACCCCGTACGAGGGGCTCTGCGACAAGTGTGCCCGCGCAGCACGTTGTCCCGCCCTGGGGCAAGTTGCTGTCGCTGTCACCAAGGGGCTGGGGTTGCCGTTGCCGGAGATGTTTTCCGTGGACGCCATCGCGGTCAGCGAGAAGGACAGGGCAATTGCCCATGTTCTCGCAGGCGCCCTGGAAAACTGGGCCAAGGAGGTTAAGAAACAAAACAATGCGTACGCCGCGGAAGGCGGGGAACTACCGGGGTTCTCGGTGCGGACCCGATCCACGGGCCTTCGTATCCCGGGAGAGTTCAACGGCCCGGCGAAGGAGTTAATCGCCAGAGCGTTTGCTCTGGACGACGACGCCTTCCTCTCGTGCTGCACTATAAAGCTCGGGGAATTGACTAAGCTTCTTAGCCAGATCTCCGGCGCCAAGGAAATGGAAATCAAGGAAACGTTGAAAGAACTCCTTGCGGAATACGCCACTGAAGGATCAACAACGTTCTTACAGAAGGCAAAACGAATCAGTGATGCAAAGTTACTGGAAGGACTGAAGGAATAACTATGCCCGCACCGAAAGATAAATTAACATGGAGGGGGTTCCTGAAAGGGACCCCCGGCCCGCTCAACCGGGTGTTCCTGACACTCGGCGGGGCATACCCGTCCGCCACCGCCAGGAATATCTCCCGGTACACGGAAAATCCGGAAGAATTACTCACGGAACTTGACAAAGTCGCACAAGAATTCAAGAAGCAAAAGAAAGTAGTGTAAGCATGATCCCAATTGAAACAAGAAACAAAGTAACAACGAGTTCCGGCAGCCTGGCGACCGCGGACTACCATATCAACCCGGATAACATTGTGCATATCACACAAATTCTGCGTAATATGTACAGTGACCCGTTACGCGCGGTACTCCGCGAGTACTACGCCAACGCGGTGGATGCCCACGCCCAGGCGGGGGTCACGGAACCGGTGCAAGTGCATATGCCCGACGTCATCGAACCATTCCTGTCCTACAGGGACTTCGGGGGCGGCCTGTCAATCGAGGACACCCGGGAGTTATTGTACGGGTACGGATCGTCCGGGGAACATAAGCGAAACTCGAATGACCAGATCGGCGGGTTCGGCATCGGCTGTAAATGCGCGTTCGCGATCACGGATGCGTTCACGTACACTGTCTGGTTCCGGGAACCCAGTGACGGGCTCGTGTACAAGGCAGTATGGTCCTGTTACCTGGACGAAAAGGACATGGGCCGTGCCGAACTGGTGCATCGGGACGTTGACCCGGACGAACGTCCGGGAATCGAGGTCAAGATACCCATCTCGGACACGTTTCGATACAAGGTAGACAGGACAATGGCCAAGGTACTGGAACATCATACGATGATCCCTGTCGTTACCAACAGGGAAACCCAGTTTACACCGCCCGAAAAGGCCATGGTTTCGTCCCGTATCGAAATTAAAATAAACGGGCAGCCGCATATCGTTACCGTGAGCCTGGTCCCGGGGGTACGCGGTAATCCCGTCCTGGTTGTCGGGTATGACGGTTATTCGATAGACCGGTATACCCTTGAGTTACCGGAGGACACACAAACCCGGATAATCCGTCGCGCAGTACAGTTCACAATCCACGCGCCGATCGGATTCGTTCAATTGGCGCCCAACAGGGAGGAGGTTCAGTACTCGGGGTACACCAAGAAAGTGTTGTCCGCGTTACTCACGGCAGTATACTGCGAGCAGTTCGAGGACCGGATCTACAACAAGGCTCTCGCAGCCCTCAAGCAGACAAACTGTCGGGAGCAAGCATCATTGTTGCTTTCGATGGGGTGCAACAAGAAAACTGATTACGTTACCCCGGGGTATCTACGCGCATCCTCACTGGAATTCAAAAACGTGTACTCGTTTAGCTACTGGGGAAGTGACCGGTACAAACGGCAACTTGCAACGAACGGCTCAACAAATAAAGTCGACATACCAGTGACAAGCAGTCCCGTAAAATTGGTAGTGTTGAATACAAACTCGATGTCCCAGGAAAAACTAAAGGAGGAAGCAACAAGAGCGGCGTATAAGGTCCATCAAGACCTTGACTTGGGCACACACAACCATCAGAGTGACCAAAGATCCGATAGGCTGTACGTAGCGATACCGAACCGGGGATCACAAGTCCCGTGGCTTACGGACGGCAGCGCGGACATAACACTGACCGAAGACGAGCTTCCGGATTCATTGGTAATACCAGCTAGTTTTATCTGGGTTTCCAGACGCAGTGTGTCAGCGTACCATAAACAGCGATCCAGTGGAGTTGTGCATGCACAGCACTCGCGAAAGTTCCTGGTATTGAAACAAGGCCTCACGGGTAACACATACTACGGGCGCCAGTCTTCGTTCTGGGATCCGTGCGATGCAGTCAAAGTACAGAAAAAAGGAGGAATCTATGTTGAGTTAGACAAGTTCAATCTTGTACGGGTAACCCCCGCGCAAAGGGCCGTGGAACAATCGAGTAGCGTCATTGAAACAATGTACAGTAGAACCGATGGCCATCCCCTGTACGAAAGTTTCGCCAGGACAATGCCGCGGTTGGCCGACGGACTGCTGGGTGTCCGGGTCAGGGATGCTGGTATAGCGAGAGAGTCTCCCGCGTTCACGAACTTGTTTGATTACGCGCATGAATGTTTTATGCACGCGGTCAAACAGGAAAAAATGAACTTGGAGAACCTGGCGCACCGACTCGTCATGGATTGCCTGGGAGTGATTGGGACAGATGACGTAATCTGCCGTGGTACGGAAGAAGCAGCATCATTATGGGCATTGATCCAGGAAGTCGCCACGTCCCGGACCCTCAACGGATCCGAGATCAAACGGTTGTTGGCGCCCTGGTACAAAAAGTGCAACATGGCGAACCATGACTGGGCGGAAACAATCAGGCGGTTTATCCGGGGACATATGTCCGGGCAGCCCCTGGGTAACTTGACTTCCAGTATCATGATACAGCCTGCCAACATAGAGTTATTTCCAGGACTGACAAAGGAGATGACTTCAGCAGCAGCGACCATGCGTTTGACTCTTGGATACCTTTCTG
>PWZG01000066.1 GCA_003567575.1 PVC group bacterium
CAGGCATACGGTCGCGAACGTCATGAACGGTTGACGTTTCACCAGATGGCGGCCTGTTTCCTGCGCGATACGTTGTTGGAGCAAAAACTCGGCGCCGCCGTCGCCCAGGCATCGCAGGTCGTCAGCAGTGTCGGCAGCAACGGTTTGGTGTTTCTCTATGGAATGCATCTTGCCTTACAGGGTGAATTGACCATCGGCCAGGTGCTCTATGCCTACGGCACCGCCGCCAGTCTTTTCGCGCCGGTTCTACAATTGAGCCAGATGGATCTCAGGGTCACCAACCTGCTGGTCATATTGCGGCGGCTGACGGAAGTTCTCGAGACAACCAATCCCATCGTCGATGCACCCGATGCCGTGGCGTTGCCGTCGCCATTGCGCCATGGCATTAAACTTGACAGAATCAAGTTCAGCTATGATCAGAACATGGATCCGGTGCTGCACGACGTAACCCTGAAAATTCCGGCCGGCTCATGGCTATGCCTGATGGGACCCAGCGGGGCAGGCAAATCGACGCTGCTGCAACTGATGGCGCGTCTGGCCGATCCCGATGACGGCGAAATCCGCTGTGACGGCATCCCGTTGCAGCGCGTGCAATTGGGTTCGCTGCGACGGCGCGTGGCGCTGGTGCCTCAGGAAGCGCAAATTATCAGCGGTACCGTGCGCGACAATATCACGTACGGATATCCCGATGCCGAACCGAGCGCTATCATGAATGCCGCCCGCGCGGCGGAATTCCATGATTTTGTCATGACCTTGCCGGTACAATACGAAACCCTGATCGGCGAACGCGGGACCACCCTTTCCGGCGGACAACGACAACGTTTGTCGTTGGCGCGTGCTTTGCTGACCAATCCTGAAATCCTGTTGCTGGACGATTGCACCTCGGCGCTCGACGCCAATACCGAACAACTGATTCAGGCGACGCTGGCGCGGATTCTCAAGGGGAAAACCGCGGTGATCGTCAGCCAGCGCGTTTCCATGGCGCGTAAATGCAGCCGTATATGCGTGTTGAACGAGGGGATCGTTTCGGAGTACGGGACGCATGACGAACTTGTCGAAAGCGGCGGGTTCTATTCCCGGCTGCATACGCAACAGACGCAGTAGCGGCCGGGGTCGCGACTAGGTTGTAACTTCGCGGAGATCGGAGTGTACGAGTGAGTGTACGAGTAAGGCGACAGACAAAGGTAAAGATTAGGGTAAAGACGAGGGGTAGAAGGATGCCTCTTTGTCTTTGCCGTAATCTTTACCCTTGTCTGAGAGAACATGGGGAATCGGTGGACGATAACGGGCGACGAGAGCGGATTACAATCAGGAACATCCCACTCGTAGACCGCTATCGTTAACCGTTCTTTCATACCCCGAAAAACCTGATTTCGCCGCGAAATCAGAGGTCAGACTGAGCGTCTATTGAAGACGACCGGCATTCCTGGTGCGCGGTGCATCGTCTGTCCCGGCCGGATGATAATGTACGTAGACGCGCCGGACCAGACCGATCATGTGATGAATACGTTGCTCCAATTCCGAGGCAATGCGATCGCCCTCCGCCACGCTCAGTTTGCCGTCAATGCCGATGGTAAGATTGACGACATAGTAGGGACCGAAACGGTGGGTATGCATTTCCTCGATGGTTTTAACCTCTTTCTGAGAAGCGATCGTGTCACGAAGCGCGGTGGCCAGCTTGCGGTTGGGCCGGGTATCCATCAATTCGGCGGAAGATTCGCGTAAAATACCGATCCCGGTATGCAGGATGATTAGCGCGACCAATGCCCCGGCCAAAGGATCCATCCAGGGGTAGCCCTGGCGCGCGAACATAATGCCAATGGCGACCGCGACCGCCGAGAAAATGTCATTGCGGTGATCCTGCGCCAGGGCGATGACGGCCGTATGACCGCTGCGCCGGCCCACCTGCAGCGTAATCCGGGTCAATACGATCTTGACGATGATCGTGCCCAAGGCAATGTACAGGGTTGCGCGAGCGGCGGTTGCCGCCTCGCCGGTTCCGAACCGCGCAATTTCATACATGTCATTGACCGATTTCCAAAAAATACCGACGGCCGTCGTGGCCACGAATGAACCGACGACCAGGGCGGCGATCGACTCCATCTGGCCATGACCGTAGGGATGTTCATGATCGGCGGGCTTGGCCGACAGTTTCATGAAGACCTTGACGAAAGCATAGTATACCACGTCGGAGGTCGAATTGATGCCGTCGGCCAGCAGACCGGCGCTGTTGCCGACGATGCCGGCAAACGTTTTCAGCAAAGCAAGAACGATGTTTGCGCCCAAACCGATATTGACGATACGTTCCGTGGCGTTAATGCGTGTTGAATCAGGCATGATAAATCGTTTTGAGATGACGTCGGGACGGCGTTTTCGGACATCACGGATTGGCATGGTCCGCGTTGCGGCGGGGCGCCACGTCCCGTAAGGCGCGTTGTTTCGCGACGTAATCCTCGAAAAAAGTCATTTGTTCGTCGGTCAGAATGGTCTGCGCGCCTTGCAGAATGCGTTGATGATGGTGGTCGGCGGCTTCGCGATAAAGATCCGCAAGGCCGGGATCCAAGCGGGGTTCATTCGAATCGTCAATTATCGCCGCGTTGACAAAAGTATCGAGCGCCGTATTCGCTTCATGGAGCAGCAGGATCAGGCGGCGCTGTTGCTCTTCGTTTAACAATATGTCGTGTCGCGATAATTGCTGTTGTAATTGGTCTACCTGCAATCGTTCGGGTTGCATTTGTTCGTAGGTCTCATAGATTGCGAAATCGTCATCTCCTAGAAAATCGTAGAGAACCATGCGTAAATCTTCCTGGTCGTCGCGGATCGACTCAAGGGCGTGCCGTCGCAATTCCGGGTCCAGACCGTCCTGCATCATGATCAAGCGGTATTGCATGGCATTCCATCGTTTTTCCATTAACAATGCCAACAGGGTGTCTTCATCGGACAGATCGTAGTTGTAATGCGTCAGCAAAGGTTCGTATTCATGTTCCAGGGTCGCCAGCATTTGCACGCGAAGTAAATCCCGCAGTTCCGGGTCCATCATGACAGGCAGCAGGATATCCAACGGGGAATGCCCGGCAATATCGGCTCGCGCCGCGTCTTGCGGCGTCAAGAACGACCGGCCGGGAGCGCGTACCGTCGCCACCGCGGTTTCCAGAAAGGCGATGCGCTCTTCCAGACGCATCATGCGACGCTGATAATATTGGCGTTCTTCTTCGGGCAGACGGTTTTCAGTTTCATCGATCTCCGCGGCTGCATCGATTTGTGCATTTAACGCGCGTAACCGCTGCAGCGTCTCATGATAAAGGTATTGCAATTGCTCGACACGACCGTGCGCTATTGCCAATTGTTTTTGCAGCCGCCGCAATTGTAAAAATCCGGCAACGGCCAGAACAACGATCAGCAACAATAAGTATTTTCGCGTGGTTTTTCGCATAGCGCAACCAATGCATTATATGTTCGCGGGCAGGGTAATGTTGAACCGGGCGCCGCCTTCGGTCCGGTTTTCGGCCGTGATCCGGCCGTGGTGTTCGGTAATGATGCCGTGGCTGATGGACAACCCGAGACCGGTTCCCTTGTCGCCCTTGGACGTATAGAACGCCTCCCATATCGTGTCCAGTTTGCCGGGCGGAATACCCGGTCCGCTGTCCTCGATCGTAAGCACCACATGATCGTCCGCATGTCGACCGGCAATGTTGATAACGCCCGTTTTACCGATTTCATTGATCGCCTGGGCCGCATTGTTGATCAGGTTGATCAGAACTTGTTCGATCTGTTGCGGTTGCGCAAGCACGCGTGGCAGATCGCCGGGAACATCAACCCGTACGTCGATCCCGTATTTGAGGTTGTTGACGCAGAGCTGGATGGCGTTTTTAACGCAATCGGCCAAAACGGTGGGTTGCGGTTTATCCGCGCCGCGCTTGGAATAACTTTGCATGGACGATACAATGCGCGTGATGCGATCGCAGGCATCGACGATAGCGGCGGCATATTTCCCGCAGGTATCGATGAAGGTAATGACCGGGTTCCCGGCGCCGAGCTGATGTTCCAGTCGATCGCGTTCCTCGACGGCGATTTTGCGTTGAATCCTTACGAGCATTTCCGAGAACGCGGAGACCGACGTCAGTGCGTTATTGATTTCGTGGGCGACGCCGGCGGCCAGCGTGCCGAGGGTTGCCAGCCGTTCGGCATGCAATAATTGCCGGGCGCGCTCTTCAGCCAGCGCTTCGAGGTGGTCGCGATGCCGTTTGAGCTCGATTTGCGTCTTGATTCGCGCTCTGACGATCGCGGGACTGAAAGGCTTGGTGATGTAATCGTTGGCGCCGACGGAGAAGCCCAGCGATTCGTCCTGTTCCGCATCCAACGCCGTGATGAAAATGACGGGAACCGTTTTCAACGCTGGATTTGCGCGGATACGGCGGCAGACTTCGTAGCCGTCGAGTCCGGGCATTTTAATGTCGAGCAGGAACAGATCCGGGAGCATCGCGTTACCGCGTTCGAGGGCTTCGATTCCATTGCGGGCGATGATGATGCTGTTCTCGTCGCGCAAAGCCGACACCAAGGCGCTAATATTGGCGGCCTCGTCGTCAGCAATCAATAATCGTGGTTTTTCGTTTGTTTTGCTCATTGTTCGTTTTCCTCAGCAGCTATATCATGAATCGTGTCGCAAAGTCAATGTTCCGGTTTGAAGTCGACGATTTTGTCCAGCCGTTCGGCGGCCCGTTCGAAGTCGTAGGTTTCGGCAGCCTGGGCGACGGTTTCCAAGGCGGCCGGCGTGACTCCGGCCTTGCGGAGCGCGTCGGTTATGGACGCGAGCATGTCTAGCGCATCGACTTTCCCCTGGCGCAGTTCGTCGCGAAAATGGCGGACGGTGTCACGGAGATCGGGTGGCAAGACAATGGGCACTGTTTCGTCAAGTCCGTTCTGGCGCGGGGCGGCGCGACGGATCGCGATGGCCTGGTTAAACGTCAGGAGTGCGTCCGCCAGCGGATCGATCCGTGCGGCGGCGGCTTGCGCATTGTTTTTAAGTAAATTGTCGTCAATACCGGTTGCCAGGCGTTGGATGGTGTTCAGGCCCAAGTTGGCGGCGCTACCTTTGATGGCGTGCGCAATTGTGCGGGCGGTCGCATGATCCTTTGCCTTTATGGCTTGCCGGATGCGGTCGGGATCATTGGTGTGACGGGTGGCGAAGTCGGCCAGCAAACGCCGATAGAGCTTGAAATTACCGTTCACGCGACGCAGACCGGCGGCGGTATCGGCGCCGGGTATATGCGGCGGATCGACCGGGTCGTGATGGTTTGTATTTCCCGCGGTGGTGTCGGTCGCGGCCGATGGGCCGGTGTTCGTTGCCGCCGGCTTGTCGGCGAGATAGCCGGGAAGAGGAACCTCGGCATGCGGGATATGCTGCAATAGTTTGGACAGAAATACTTTGATGTCAAGCGGTTTAACGAGGTAATCGTTCATGCCGCAAGCCCGGCATTTTTCCTGGTCTTCCTGCATGGCATTGGCGGTCATGGCCAGGATGGGTGTGTGCGGACGGGGGGTTTGGCCTGTTTTTTCGAGATCGCGGATGCGCCGTGTAGCTTCGTAACCGTCGACTTCGGGCATTTGTATATCCATTAAGATCAGGTTCCAGGGGTGTGTCTTCGCCTTTTCGATCGCTTCCCGGCCGTTGACGGCGCTCTCGACGTGGATGCCGTAGGCATGCATGTTTTCGGTGGCAACCTCGCGATTGATCGGATTGTCGTCTACCAGCAGGATACGGGCGTTTTTCAAGCGATCCGGCGCAATGGCCGGGGGCGGTTCGGTTTGCCATAGGTTTCTTTGCGGACGTGGATCATACCCCCATGCCACCCGTAGCATGGAAACCAGATCGGTGCATTTAACCGGTTTGGCCATGAAATGAACGTGGCCGGCCTTCGATATCGGCGGGATGTTACCGTCTTCCGGGTCGGGAAAACCGACAAGAATGACCGGCAACGGCTCGGAATCGGCAGCGGGGGCCGCCGATATCCGGTCGACCAAGGTGTCGTCATCCATCCCGCTGGTGTCGAGCAAGAGTAGTTGATACGGATCGCCGGCTTGTTGCGCGGCCGCCAACCGATCCGGCGCGTCGAACGGCGAAGCGATCGTTTCGGCTCGCAATCCCAGGTCCCGGCAGTCCCTGGCGACGATGTCTGTAACCGGCGTATACATGCCGGCGACCAAAACACGCCGGGAGCGCACACTGTCGGGCAAATCGATGACGGGTTCGTTATCTGCCGGTTGACAGGTGAACGGCAGCCGGAAATGGAAATTACTGCCGTGGCCCGGTTGGCTGGTAACGGCGATGGCGCCGCCCATCGCATGGATCAGGTTCCGGGAAATCACCAGCCCTAATCCGGTGCCGCCGTATTTACGGGTGGTCGATGCGTCCGCCTGATGGAATGCCTGGAACAGGCAGGCCTGCTGTTCCGCCGACAGGCCGATGCCGGTGTCGATGATTTCAAACAACATTTCCGATTTAGCGACGGTGTCCCCGTTTTCAGCAGCCTTTTCTTCGCTGCCGTTACTCGCTGCTTTTTCCGCGCGCGCATCCGTAGATGCGGCCGCAACGCTGACACGCAGACAAACGTGTCCCCGATCGGTGAACTTGATGGCGTTGGCGGCCAGGTTGATCAGGATTTGCCGCAGTCGCAGAGGATCGCCGATAATTGCGCGCGGTACCGCACGCTCGCAATCCAATATGAGTTCAATGTTCTTCTTGAATGCTTGATGACTGAGCAGATCTATGGTGTCTCCCATAACGCCATCGAGATCGACGGCGGTTTTTTCGACATGGAGTTTTCCGGCTTCAAGCTTGGAGAAATCCAGGATATCGTTGATCAGCCGCAGCAAAGCATGGGCTGAGTAGCGCACTTTGCTGATGTAGTTGCGTTGCTTCTCATCGAGATCGGTACGCAACGCCAGATCGGACATGCCGATGACGCTATTCATAGGCGTACGGATTTCATGACTCATGTTGGCCAGGAATTCGCTTTTGGCGGCGGCGGCGCGCAACGCCGCGTTGCGCGCTTCTTGTGCCGCTTGTTCCGCTTCCGTACGAATCTCGATTTCATTTTCCAGTTGTCGATTGACGGTTCGTAGACGGGAGTCGTACTGCGCGATGATTTCCTGTTGCCAGTATTTCATCACGATGACGCCGATGAAGGTCAGCGTCCATCCGATCGCCAACGGGGCGGGAATGAAAACAAGCTGATAGCGACGCAGCAGAAACAAGCTTAGAGCGACAGGATAAACCAGCGCGAAAATCAGGATCGGAAACGATAACATCGCCCGCGTATGCGTGACAATGAGAATCAGCAGCAGCCCCCCGAGAAGAAGGGTGGCGAGATTGATGAAAAACATCCAGTACGGCGCGCTGATGATATCGCCGGCAAGCAGATTGTCGATCACGGTGGCATGAATTTCCATGCCGGCTATTTCCGTGTCGAGCGGCGTTATAAAGCGATCGGTTAATCCGATGGCCGATGTTCCGATCACGACGATGTTGTCCTTTACCCGGAATTGGTCGAAGTTTCCGGAGAGGATGTCCATGGCGCGCAATGTTGGAAATCGGCGGGAACGGAAATTTATCGTCAAACATCCGTGCCGGTCGGTCGGTATTCGAAGGTTTTCGATGTCGATATGGCGAACCCCGTCCACCCATTGATCGTCGTACTGAATGCCGAAATGCGATGCCTGGCGGGCAAGCCGGACCGTTTCCGGTCCCAACGCGGGATACAGACGGATGGGTCCGATGGCTGCGACCAGAGGGGTACGCCGTATAATATTGTCCTGATCCGGCGTAGTATTGAAGAAACCCATCGAGACCGAGGAATGATCGCGCAGTGAATCGATCGGCGGCGTAATCGATTGGCCTTGCGGTAGGAAATGCCGGCCCTGTCCGCGTTCGATGAAAATACCGTGCCAGGCGGGAAGTTGCGCCGCGTCCGGAATATCGGCGGGTGTATCAACCAAATGGATAAAGCAGCCAAGGATGGTAGGGCCTCGACTTATGGATTGCGCCAGTAAAACGTCGAAATCCGGGAAATCGGCGTTGCTATCCACTGGCGTCGGAATACCGGGCATGACTTGTTGCCACAGGGAGATTGCCCGGGCGGGCGACAAGCGATCAGGCTCGGGAAAACCGATATCGAAAACCAGAACAGCTGCGCCGGCGTCCCAGAGCCGGTCGGCGAGCTGGGCAACCAGAAAACGCGCCCACGGCCATTGCCCGATGTTTTCAAGGCTCTCGTCATCCAGATCGACGAGGACAACGCGACCGCTTTGGGGCGCGACGGCGTGATGTGAGATGAGGGCGTCCTGGGCTTGCAAAACGACGGCATTGAGGAAACGCGGATTAAAAATGTATAGGATCGTGAACAGCAGCAGGATAGCGCATCCGGTCATGATGATGGGCCATTGACGGACCTTCGGTGGTTCGACCGAATGAATCGCGCGCGTCATAACGGGTAAGCGCCTTTCCGATGTCAGTTTCAGTTATTGGCGCCCTTGGAACAAATCCGCGCCGTATGCTCCGGTCACACGCGGTTGATTTACGCCGTGCTGGAATTCAAAGCCCCCGACGACACCATTAACATCGGGTTGGGTTCCGTGTTTGCCAACCAGTCGTCCGTCCACGCGGTTGACGGTGAGCGTATCAAGACCATGGGACGTGTTGCCAATGATCAGATAATAGGCGACGGATTCACCGTGCAACCTGTTTCCGTCACCGACGCTTCCCGTGGCATTAAAATCCAGGCGGCTGCCTTTTCCGGACAACGAGAAGGCGCCTGACCATCCCGGTGCGGCATCGGCGCCGAAGCGGATACTGAAATCGACCGGCCCATGCATTGCGTGAGCGCTAGCGTCGGGCATGGTCAACAAGGCGCCGGCACGTCCCGTACCGTACAGATGACGTTCGATGCTTCCGGCGACCAGATCCCTGACGGCGTCGTCGGACAGATACTGGCCCCGCTGATACATCCCCTGAGGTTCAAAACTGGAGTATTCCCAGAATCCCCAGTCCCAGTTCATGCCGCTGGCGATCGAGCGCTCAAGCCGTTCGGGCGTTTCCGGCGCCGCGATGGGTGCCGGCGCCATGGCTGTTGGCGTTGGCTGCGCCGACGGTGGTAGTCGCGCGAAAGGCGGCGGCGCCGGCAGAACGGAGACGTGTTCGGTTTTCGGTTTCGTGATTGTGTCCCGGTCCATAACGTCCGATATTCTGGCGGGCGAATGGGCCGTTTCCAGCACCGGTACGGCAGGAGCGTAATCGGTGGCGAAACCGGTCGTGGGCGGTGTGTCGATCGCGCCGAGCCGCAGTCGTATCGCGGGGGGGGTAATGGCCGGGGTGGTGGCGTTGATCAAACGGTTCAGTGTTTGCGCGCGAATGGTTCGTTCGCGATAGCGCCCGTCGGGCATCAGCAATATCTTGCGCCCGGCACGGGTAATCGACAGGTCGCGTGCGTCGCGCGTTCGGGACGCCGTGAATTCGATTTCGATTGCGCCGCCGTCCGGCAGTTCGACGATGTAAATGATCTCTTCCAAAGGCTGTACTTCGAAGAACAAGTCGCAACCGCGTATTCCGATGACGGTTTTACCCGTTCGTATTTTAAAACGGTCGGGATTGACTTCGGTGATGCGTCCGGTAATGTTGCGAAAAACGCCGCGTACGAATTGCAACACTCCTTGGCCTTCTCCCGTTTGGGCGTCATAGACATATTCGTCGATAACCATGACGCTCTCTTGACCTTGTGATATCGTCGTGTCGTCGATCAGGAAAATCTGCGCTTTGGCGCCCGCGCCGGTAACGATCTCGTCGCCGGCGTATACGGGAGCGCCCATTTCGAGAACCCGAACGGTATCGTCGATCCCGCGTGCCTCAACGGCGCCTTCAATGGCAATGATCCGTCCGATGGCAGATCGGGCGGCGACGGGTGCGACGACTGCCAGAAACAACAACGTCATGGCCAAGGCACGGGCGCGGCGCCACGTTGCGGATATACTTGAAAACGGTGGCGTGACGTTCCGGTTGCGGCAACGTTGGGTTGCCGTCGTCGCAGCGGTCGGCGCTCCCTGGAAACCATGTAACCGCTTGATGTGATTCCGGGCGGGACCACGTTCTTGCGGGCCGTCGGATAAAAGCAAGGAATCCGCGCCGGATTCCAAATGGGCATGTCGAATGCTTGCGTTTAATGGGTTAGAATTCATAACCGATGCTCCAGGTGGCGGTATACCGCGTGAAATCGTACAGGTCGAAAGAAGAATCGTTTTCCGTGTACTGGATGACGATATCGGTTCCCCATCGGGGTGTAAAAAAGTGTGCGATGCCGGTGGTGACGCCCCATTGCACGTCGCGTCGCGTTGCCGGCGCCAGTAGTTCGCGCTCGTCGTATTCGCGGTATCGCGCCGTGGCATCGGCAAAAAAATGCAGGCGTGGCGATTGCCATAGCGCCAGACGCAAGGCGGTTTCGATTTCGGTGTTGCTGTAGATGTCGGCATCGGCGAATTCGCGGCCCAGCCGGAATCCGATAGCGGCCCGGTGACGCGATCTGAACCCGAAATGTCGGATCAACTGTTCGTCGAAGGCGGCGAGAAAGCCGTCGCGTTCGGATCGGCCCGCGAAGTTGCGATGTTCGATGGTGGCTTTGCCGAACAGCGACCACTCGGGCGTATATCGGAAATGGTGGGTTGGATAAAGACCCGTCAGCGTTGCCAGCGACGATTCACCCTGTTGAATGTGTTCGATGTTAAGCGGAACATGGACCGTATGCCGGTTGCGGTCGAAGCGCGGTCCGCCGCCGGCGCGCAGACCGGAGATATTGAAGTCGGAGGCATCGATCAGGCAGTTGGCATAGCCACGTACCTGGCCGTCGAAAGACAAGCCTTCGCGACGTGTGGCATCGTAGCGCGCGCGGAGCGTGAACGCGCCAAATCCGCCCCAGGCGGATTGCGGCGCACTCACCGGATCGACCCGCAGTTCGTCATAACGAATGCCGCCGATGGTTAATGGCGCGATGCCGACCGTTAGTGAACGGGGCCCGGAGTTTACGTTGCTGTCGTAAAGAACGCCGGTTTCGATGTGGCGATGAAATCGCCATCCCGGTTTGTTACGCTTGATATCACGCAAATACGCATAAATCGTGTCGCGTACCGTTTGCGGCGGATCATGATCGAGTACTTGGTTAAACTGTTGTCGTGCCTGTTCCCATTGGCCGATCAAATAATAGGCTCTGGCCAGTTCGAGCCGGGCGCGATGGTTGGTGGGGTGCATCGATAAAACACGCTCGAAGGCAAGGATGCCGAGGGATGGACGACCACGCTCGATCGCGAGCAGGCCAAAGGCGAAGTTAACGTCTTCGTCGGCGGGATATTCGCGTAACAGGTCGGCCAGCGTGCTGTAGGCGCCCGCTATATCGCCCTGTTCGCGTGCCCCAAACGCCGCTTGGAATCGGTTGTCGCGTGCTGCCAGGGAACGTAGAACACTCGTTTCCGAATCGGTTGTCGTGGCGGACAGGTATGCCGTGGCGGACAACCATGCCGTCAAACAGAGACACACAATTTTACGATTTGGCATATGTCGGCGCTCCATATTCAGAACCTTATTCGGATGTTGCGATGCGTTGTGCCCGAATGCGGAAGTAACCTTGCGATTCAGGCGCCATCGGGTGGTTCACGGTAAGGACGTTAGATTGCGGTGTCATGTTGGAAAATCCTGGAACCGGCTCCCATGCGCCGGTCCGCGGATCGTCGGTGGTCTCCAGGGTATAACGCCAGCCGGATCGCACCGGCCAGCGTGTCACGAGGCTCAAGGTTGCATCGTGATCGCCTGCCGTGATGCGCGTCGTCATAATGCTGTGGCTGACGGCGCCAATATCGTCGAATCCGAACTCGTATTCCTCGCCGGCCGGTGACCGTGACGCTTCGACGGTATTGCCATAGGCGCCCATGTTAATGCGGCCCCCATTCGGTAGCGGTTCGTTCATATAAACGAATGTCGGATCGCCGGCATCAATGCAGGGACTGTCTGTCGCATCGTGTGTCCAGACCGCCGCCCCCGATTCCCGGCGACCTGCGGTTGATTGCAAGTGATAATCGTGAATTTGATAGGGCCGATTGTCGCCAAACCGTGCCGCAACATCCGCTACAATCGAAAGGGATGTTGCATCGTTGGCCACGATCAGGTATTGTTGCGCATGGTCCGTGTCCGGTTGCACGAATTTGCCGCGTAACGCATTCGTTGGCCAGTTTGCCGCGGTGTCGGTCAGGAGGGTATGTGCGATGTCGGCCCCTTCGAATAAGGCGATTATCGCGGTCCAAGTCCCGCTGTCGCCGCCCGCAAACAACGGGTCAAGATCCAGGTTGCCGCCGCCATCATTTATGCCTCCGTCAACCATCCCGCCGTCGTAGCCGCCGCGAATATTACTGTATAGGATCGTGCCGGCGCCTGGCGAATTGCTTAACTCCGCACCCGCGGGAGCTTGATTATTCCAGAGAATACAACTGTTAATATACATTTCGGCCTTATTGGCAAACAGCGCGCCGCCGGACAGCGCGGCGGCATTACCGGCAAAAGTACAGCTTTCAAACCGGGGTGACCCTTCGAAAGTGTAGATCGCTCCACCATGATCGCTGCTGTTGCCGGCGAAAACGCTGTTGCGCACCGTTGGCGCGGACGCGAAATTGCATATTGCGCCGCCGCGAAATTCGGATGAATTACCGGCGAACGTGCAACCTCGGATGGTCGGCGCGGCGCCGGCGCCGTTGTAGACGGCGCCGCCCCAGAAGCCCGCCGTATTGTTTTCGAATGCACAATTTTCAATCGCGGGTGACGCGCCGATATTGGCCATGCCGCCGCCCCGATGGGCGGCATGGTTGTTGGCAAAAACGCAATTGCGTACTATGGGCGCCGTTTTGTAGTTCAGCATGCCGCCGCCGTCGGGTATGGGACCATCAGCGCGTCCACCTTGGATCAGAAAACCGTCAAAAATAACATTGTCGGCGCCGGTAACCACGTGATAAACGTGGTTGTCGCCGCTTGACGGAATGCCGCTTTCCCCATACCAACCATACCATAGATTGTCAGGATCGATTGACCCGCTGAGAATGGTTCGGTTGACGTTCCAATCACGTTGATCTATTGAAAATTCCCAGCCGGCGAAGCCTCCATATAAATCAATGCCGTCCCGTAATTGGAATGTGGCCGCAAGGTCGGTCGGATCCATGGTTGGTTGATAACGACCGGCGGCCACCCATATCTCGAAGCCTTCACCGTTCTCGGCTGCGCTGAGCGCGTCCTGAAGGTCGGTAAACGCATCCATCCATGACTCGCCCGTACCGGCGCCGGTCGCATGGCCGTCGACAAAGATCACGCCGGCGGGGAAGACTATCTCAAACAGGGCCGTGACCTCGATGTCTGTCGTTACATTGGTGTCCGTGCGGGGATTGTCGAGACGTCCGTCGCTCCATTCGGAAAAACGATATCCATCTTCAGACCGGGCGAAGACCGCCGTGCCGTCTTCGCCCTCGATAACCATCTGCTCCGTTACACCATCGATACTGCCGCCGATCGCGGCGGCGTAATCCAGATTGAAAATTCCACGTACATTGAACGTATTGGTCACCGCGCCGGCTGGATACCGGTTGGCGTCGCCGGTTTGCGATGCGGCGATCGTTACCGTCCCGGCGCCGCTGAACGAGAGCCGGTTATCCGCGTCGATATCGGCCGGCCCGCTGACGACCTCGAAACCGACGGGTAATCCGCTTGATGCGGTGGCCGTCAATGCGATTGTTGCCGTGGCGACCTGGTCGCCGATGGGTTCGAAGACGATGGTCTGCGATGCCTTATCGACGATCAGTGTTCCGGTGGTCTGTCCCTGGTAGACGAGATCGGTGACCGTGCCGGTTACCGCGTAACTGCCCGCCGCGATCGGCGCGACCGTCAATCCATCGTAGGTCAACGCCACCACCAGATCCGGCGGATCGGTCACGGCATCGACGGTTTTGGGATTGCCATCATAAACCTGTAGCAAATCCAGTAAATCAACCGCGGCCACCGCCTTGGTAACATTGAACGTATTGGTCACCGCGC
>PWZG01000418.1 GCA_003567575.1 PVC group bacterium
ACCTTCTGCGCTTCACCCGGTCCCCGACCTGCGGGGTTATACGGGCCGGCCCGACAGGCGTTTCCGTAGCGCCTTCCTCAATCGTATACCCCTGGACACGTGATAACTTACCGGTGCTCTTGTCGTAGACGGTAAAAACCTTTCGCTGAACCGTCCGTGCCTTGATGCAAGGTGCCAGCACCGAATCAACCTCCTCCACAGGACAGGACAGCTGAAGCGCCACCTCCTCGACAGTAGACCACCCTTCCGGAAACTTATACGTCGTCTCGTATTGTTTACGCACAACTCTTTCCCACTTGTTTGCCATACCCATACCCTTTCCTTTGCGTTTTATTACCTACACTACGATGGGGCACGTTACCGTCCTACCGTACTTCCTGTCGAGCAAAAAGAACGTTTGCTGGGGTGGCTCGAACGCCGCCTTTATAGCCAGCGCGTATGCGTTGTACCCGATTAACGAACCGTTGGAACACCACTTGGGGCTCTGCATGTATGTGTGGTAGTGGCCGAAGCAGTCCAAATCCGCCGCCACGGGCGCCTTATTCCAAGACGCTATCGCCTTCTCCACCGGGATGGTTAGACCACCGATCCCACCTTGGTATTTAAATCCATCGCCGTGGTGAAAGCGAACCCGGAAACCATATACGTCCACCAAGGTATGGTATCCTCCCCCAACCTGCCACACAACCTGTGAGTCGGATGTGATCTTCTCCAGGTTCTTATACATCATCCACTCATACGAATGTTTGGCGCCGGTTGAATGACGTTTCCTCGCGGTGTCCCGCCCGTGGTTGCCGAAGCTGGTGGGTATTAGTATGCGGCGGAAATGTGGCTTAAGTGCCTCTATTCCCCCGGTAATACGGTCCTGTAACCATAGCACAGTCTCAACCGGACTTAACCCGTTCGACTCGGCCAACTCCTCGTGGATATGGCCGGTCATCATATCACCCCCCAACCACAACACAAGGTCCTCTATGCGCGCCGCCCCCCGCTCGGTCTTGGCCAGCCGGACAATACCAGCAAACAATCTGCTGATGCGCTGGTCGGCTATGTCCAGGTTGAACTTGTTAGCGTTATTGACAGTGTACCCGTCAACCGTTTCCTCAACGTGCCAGTCGGAAGCCAGGACCACAGCCACCGCCTCCGCCTTGTCCGCCTTGTCAAACTGTATAGGCTTCGGGTCGACGGGCCCCTCAGACACACCCAAGAGGGCGTCAATCTGGGCATGTGCGTCTTCCAGGTTGGATCTGTATACGGAAAGATCGGCCTGGTACTGCTTTACCCGCTTGGCATGCTTCTTTTCCCGTATGTCACGTTCAACACGAACCCACTGATTAGGGGCCGCGTCGCTGCCTTTGCCAGGCCCGCCCTTTGTATTGTCCATTTCGGTAAGGTTTATACAGCCCATGACAGGCTATAATGGACGCCTTCGTCGCCCGTTAGTAGTTTTAACCATGCTGCCTGTCTTTGCCCTTGACGTTGGGCAAACAGTGCCCTGCCGTATTTCGTGCTTTGCTATCGTTTATGGCCAAAAAGTCGAAGTAAGTTGTCGCCAGCGCCGGCACGGCATCGGGTGTTAACTGCCGCTTCGGGAGCTGCGAAAAATACCTTTGGTACAAATCCTCACCATTGCCCCTTCCCCACTTGTTGCTGCGGGTAGCGTTCCTGGGCCGGGTAAAGCTGTCGCTGTCAATCAGGGCCTGGAACTGATCGTAGTCATACCCCATCACCGCGCACAGACCCGCCATCTTGGGACAGGAGAAGCTCGTACCGGACCCCACGTCCCAGTGGTCACCACTAAGAAGATATATATCCTCCCCCCACGCAACACAATCCACCTCCGGGCCGTCGCTTGAAAAAACTGATGCACGCCCGTCCCGCCTGCACGCCCCGACTATTACGGACCGGCTGAGCATACGCTGGGGGTAGTTGACCGTATTGTCCTTCGTCCAGTTTCCGCTGTTACCGGCGGCTCCAAAATCCACGAAACCTATGTCTTTCCGCAACGCCTCGAATTTTTCAACCCAGGGGCCCCACGTAGCCTCACCGATCATCCGGCCCCAGTCGCAGCCACTTACCGCCAGGCCCCACGACCTGTTCACGATGTCCGGCCGCTCGCGGGCTATGATATCCAACATCCAATCATCAACGCCCGGTATTGCCTCCGCCCTGGAGTCGAATACCCGTGCAAATACCACCTCCACGTCCCCCTTGTTAAACCCATTCTCAGGCGTCAACAAACAGGCGGCATAATACCCGGCCTGCGCCCCGTGCGGGTGGCACGGGGTTCCCGCAACAGCGGCGGGCTCGTGCCCGGAAAATACACAATTGGGCAGAGTATCTCTGTACACCTGGTCTATGTGACCCGGCCCTTGCGAATCTATCACCATTATTTTAAGGCTCAGTTCAACGCCCCCCTATCCAGTCTTCCCCGTCATGCTCCGGAGTGGTATCAGCCTTGTAATACTCGTCGATCCTCGAAGAGCTCCTCGACGGCGACAGGCTGCAGCCGGGCAGCAGGATCATCGCTAAGAGTATGGGTAGGTATTTCATGCTTCCTAATTTGTGTACACATGTGTGCACGGGTTTAGTTCCTGCTTCGTCCACGTTGGACATTCCTGCCAACGACAGGTCCTCTATAACTAGCAGTTTGGCTCTCGCTACCAGTTTGGACGTTGTCTTATGCAGGAAGTCCTTGCGGACGTT
The DNA here is from genome assembly GCA_003567575.1 of PVC group bacterium. Classification (GTDB taxonomy): domain Bacteria; phylum Verrucomicrobiota; class Kiritimatiellia; order CAIKKV01; family PXCX01; genus PXCX01. The sequence continues at coordinate 2,707 of PWZG01000418.1, forward strand.
TGAGATCTTCATGTGCAGTTTGGCGAGCCGTTGCGCTGATTTGGTGCGGTTCCGGCTCCCCTTCTGCTTTCGTGAATGCTGCCGGCTACGGCGGCGTAGCCCGGCGCGGCTCGCTTTCAGCGGCTTCGGGGCATCGATGACCTCGCCGGTCGACAGTGTACAGCCGGCCGCTTTGCGCAGCTGGCGCTCTTGCTTGACCGTCGGATCAAGCTGTATTTTGTGGGCTAGGGTCATGTTACTTGGTTTCCTCTTTATCGAGGTACTCGTCAATGGCACGGCGGACGAGCTCAATGACTGCGGGTCCGGTTTTCCCGGGCAGTGCGAACAGCCACTCTCTCAAGCTCATCCACTCACCAGTAGGCTCGTGGTACACATTGGTGTTATACCTGCGCCTCCGGTGCAGTCCATTGCCTAATGGCGGGTTGCGGCGATTGCCGATCTCGACGGCTTTCCGGTGCCACCAGCGAGACATGGCACCCTTGCCGAAATACTCCATGGCCGCGTCGAACCGCTCGCCGTCCACCTCCTCCAGCGTCAGCCCCAGCAGCTTGTAG
>PWZG01000520.1 GCA_003567575.1 PVC group bacterium
AATTGATGAACGCTTCGCCGTCCCCGCCCAGCCAGTCCGGCGGCATGGCGGCGAGCTGCATCGCGACCTCGAGCGCGGTTTCCAGAAAACGCGGTTCGCCCGTGCATTGATAAGCCAGCAAGGCGTAGCGGGCCGGCGTGGAATAATGGCGCGTATTGACCAGCCGCGTTTGAAAGCAGGCCAGGGGTCCGTCGGCTTTCTCGCGCGAACAGCGCGACCGCAGATCGGCCAACAGATAGCGATGCGCGCAATCGGCGATTGAGCGCGCGCCCTGCAACCCGCGCCAGTCGCCGGTCAACAGGTAATAATAGGGTAACCCGGCCGTATAGGTATGGCCGGATGGGTAACCGAGCGCGTAATGCATGGCGCCATGATGCAGGTTATTGCCGTGCAGATGCGGATCCGGATGATGCCACATCATATCGACATCCAGGAAATGACGCGTCGCGTCCACCCCCCGCAGGAAGGCGAACCGGTCTCCGCAACGGATAAAGTGGACGTACAAGGCCAGATCGGTATCGTATTCGAGATCCAGCCAGTTGTTATAACCTTCGTAGTTGAAATCGCCGTAGTGGAATTGGCCGCAATCGTCATGTTCGCGTTCCGCCCGCGCGGCTTTCATGGTTTCCACGATGTTGGCGATCATGCGTTCATAGTAGGGATTCTTTTCGGCGTCGGCCGGCGAATACCGTTCGTTCATAACGTCATCGGCTTCGCAATACAATTCGGGCGAGGTCAGTAGCGGCGGCGACCGGAACAGGGCGGCGGCGCGCGCCCCGGCGTCATTGCCGCCGGAATGAACGGCCAGCAGCAGTTCCACGCTGCGCGCCGTCCCCGCCAGAATGCCGTGCGGTTGCTCGGCCGAAAACGGCAGCCAGCCGAGCGAAAGGTTATACCCGTCGATTTGGATATCTTTCGGGAACAGATTTTCGTAATGATAAACCGCGGCGGTCACCGCAACGTCAGCGCCGGCATAATGCACCGTACCGTCGCAGGAAACGGTCACCGGCGACCGGTCGTCGTCGTAAAGGCGTCCCCGTTCCCTGTGTTCCTGGCAATGGCGTAGACGCGCCTTTTCGGCCGGTTGCGTCACCGGCCCCAGATGCCAGACGCCTTGCGGCTGGGATGGCAGCGTCCAGTCAAGGCTCGCGCGGGCCACGTTCTGTTGCCGGAATTCGCGTGTCGGACCGTCGCGGGCCCCGTTGGGATAACATCCGATGCTGTCCTCCCCGCCGCGATGGGTTACCGTATGCAAGACGCGCACGAACGATTGGTTTCGGTACGCCGTCACCCGGGTAGTCCAGCTCAGGAACCGGCGGTTGCCGGACGCATACCACCCATGGGTCGCGATCGTTGCGCGCATCGGACCGCATTCCTCGATCGTGGTCAGGAAAGGCGCTGTATCGCCGGGATGATAAATCCGGCCATCCGCATCGTCGATCGTGAAACGCGGTCCCTCCAGCGGCGGACCTTCCCGGTCCGCCAGCCGGATCGCGGAAACCGGCGCGATACCGTCGGCCGGCATCGTGAAGCGCAGGGCGCCGGTATCGACATCGAACCCGGTCTCGGACTCGGTCACCTTCAACGGCTGTTCCACCGCGCGGCGTTCGATCTCGGTGCCATACTCGATCATGTATTCCGGGGTTCGGGTATCGACGTTGAAATCCAACAGCGCCCAACCGATCGTACCGTCATCCCAATAGAGCGTGGCGCGCACCTGGGCATCGATTTCATGACCGTCGCCATCGAGTACCCGGATTTGATGTTCATGCGCCACCGCGCCACGGGGAAAGGGGACCCCCTGGGTGACCGGCCAGCGATCGGCGCGCGGCGGCGCATCGGCGAGCGACAGGCGTAGGACGCGTCGCCGGCGCCGAACACATCCCGCGCGGCGGGCCGGCGCGAACCGTGTATCCGGCATATTCAACAAACCGCGGCCCGAGCGGTCGATTCGCGCCTTGACGCGCACGCATGCCAGGTTCGGCGCGGCATCCGCGTGCGCGTACACACGACGGGTGCGTCCGCAAACGGTGTAATGATTCGGTTCGCGAATATCCTCGAGCGTCTCGACCGGGTTCCATCGGCCGGGAGATTCGATGTCGATGACGGTATCGGCCAATGCGATGCCGCTGCCGCAACCCAAATCCAAATCGGCATACCGTAGCGAGGGAAACCCGAAGACGTTCAGCCGGCGCGGAAGTTCAAGGGTCACCGCTTCGCCCATGTAGGGCGAGAATGTGATGTCATGGAACACAACCCGTCGCTGTTCAGGGTCGATGTCGGCGGCATGGTTGCGATAGCGTTTGAACTGTAGATCCAGCGTATGAACCGGATTCATATCCACCTGGGCGCGGAATAAGAGTTCCACGGATTGTTCCGTGCCCGCCGTCCGGACGGACAGCCGTCGTTCCTCCCAGGCCGGCCCTTCGTCGCCGCGGCACTGGAAGCCAACCGTGACAAAGCCACGGGCAGCTTGGCCGGCCTTAACCCGGAACCGTAACCGGTACAATTCGCCGCGTTGCACCCCGATATCCGGGCAAACCGCCATCGCGCAGTCGGCTTTGGGGTCGATATCGTTCAGCGCCTGCCGATTTCCCCAGCATACGGGAATCAGGTTGGTAACGTTCGGTAAAGGGATGTTGGTTGTGAGGTTCAACGGTTCAACGGTTCAAGGGTTCAACGGTTCACGGTTCAACGGTTTTATGTGGGAACTGTACGCTTATTCAAGCATGTTTGCGTAAAAAACCAAGAAAAACGATGCGTAGATTGTGGATGCGATCATCCGTAAACTGCGGTCTTCATCTTCCGCCTCACTCTCCCCGGAACAACACCACCGGCCCCATCAAGCCGCCGGTACCCAGTTCGTTCAAGCGGACACGTTCACAGAGGAAGGCGAACTGGTTGTCGCCTTCCTTGAGATACTCGGTGACATCGAACTTGGTTGCCCGGCAATAACTGCGGAAAATGCGTTCGTTGCCCTCGTCGTCGACTTGCCAGGGTACATGGTGTCCGTTGACGAACAGTTTGGCAAAGCCGTCGGTCGAGCCCAGCCACAGATACAGGCGTTTGCCTTCGGGCAGCTCATCCAGATGTTGCGCGGCACGGTAGACCATGCGACCCGAGCGGCCCGAGGGTTCGTCGGTCAACGAGTTATGATGCCCGATCGAGGACCAGGTCTCGCGCACGATATGGGTGGTTGGCCAATCGGCATCGTCGTAATCCACCGCCGTCCAAACCAGGGAAACCTCTTCCGCATCCGGGTTATGCCGGTATTTCCATTCCAGCATGGGTTCGCCGAGCCGTTCGTATTCCGCTTCCATCCGGGCGGCATCTTCATAGGCGCTGCCGTAAAACCGGTTGACGTAACGGGCGGCCAATCCGCTGCAGAACGCGTATTGGGACTTGTATGCTTCCTTCAAGCGCTCCAGCTCGGCGTTCCAGCGGGCAATATCGTTCCCAAGATCCACCAGGCGGGCGGCGGCAAAGTCCTCGCGCATTTTCATGAATAACTCGAAAAGCGTCAACGATTCGTCGATGATTGCCACGCGCTCGCGTTCGGCCTCGGTTGCGCATAGCGTCTTAGCGCGTTCGATCAGTGTGCGAGCCTCGCGCATGATCTCGGGCGTAAACATGCGCAGGTAACCGAATCCGGCGCCCGAATACTCTTCGGCCTCGATCCAGGCGCGATCAATCAAATGCCAGTAGGCCGCCATCGGTTCGGCCGCCGCCCCATAGAATTTGGTCCATAGATCGTCGAGAATGTCCTCCGGTTGTTCCTCGCGATCGAACGTCATCCGGATGCTCAAATAGTATCCGGGCATCATCGATTCCCAGCCACCCATGGTTTCCGGCGACCAGAACACGATATTATGATCCAGCAGGATCGGAATATCCGTGCCCCACTTGGTGATGAACGGACAGGGCGCCGTGATTTCGGCCAGATTCATGCCGTAGGCGTAGTACGAGAGGCGGTCGGTTTTTGCGGCCCAGCCTTTGACCGCGTCCAACAACCAAAATTCGTTGGGATGGTTTTCCCAGGTCATCGGATGATGGCGGTTGAAATCGATCGGCGCGATATCCGGAATCACGTTGGGATGCACCGGTTCGCGCGCCGGCGGCAGATTATAATTGATATACGCCAGCACACCGAACAAAACGTCGGGATATTTTTCGCCGACCCGTTCGGCCACCCGGTTGGCCATCATGTAGATGCGGTCGGTCACCGACCAGCGGCCGGCCGCCGGCTCCCAGACCCGCGGTTCGGGATCGTGTTTGCGTTCCTCCGGATCTTCGGTCGGCACCACCCGATCGCGCGGCGAAAGCGTGATCGAATTTTGATAACTCGCATCCAACCGCTTGATGACGCTGTCCGCGATGGCATGCGCGACGTCTTCACGGGTGAACCGCAGCCAACCCGGTTGGCGCACGCCGTCGATATGCATGTTCCATTCCGGGTTCTCATCGAGTTGTGCGCGCGAGATATAATAGCGTTCCAAACCGTGATGGGACGCGATCCCGAGACCGCCCATGCGGTTGCGTCGCAGGAAATCGCGATCCGCCGTACGGCTTTGAATCTGGCGGTATAGGGTCGCCGGCACACGGCTCTCGTCCATTGGGGAAACGGCGATGGTTGGGCGATCGGGGATCACTTCGCCCATTTCCGAGGGCATGAACCAGCGGCAACCCAGGCGATGCAGCAATTCGTAGATCGCATAACTGGTGCCGTCCGCCGCTTCGCCGTAAAGGCCGATGCCGCGCTCGCCGGCCACCACCCGGAATCCGAATCGACCGGCCAGACCGGCGCCGACCGGGCCGAACACCGTTTCGGCGGTTTTGCCGATGTAGATCGGAGTCCGAAGATCGTCCGCGGGCAGAGTCTCGACGATCTCGAATCCGGTGCCGGACATTTTGCCGAGATAATGCGCCAGGTCATCGACCGAAGCCTGAACCAGATCGTCCATTTCCGCCGGCGCCACGATCACGGCGCGCGCCTGACCCTGATCGGCCAGCACCAAATCGTTGGCGCGCGCCGCGGCAGGCCCCGCGCCGCGATGGGTGCACCCCAGCAGCGCGACTGCCGTCAGCGTAACGAACCACGCCACCCCGCCTCCGGCCCGGGGCCTCTGGCCCGGAGATCCGCCACTCTGTTGATGAATTTGCTTGGGATGTGTTGTCCGATTCGTGAACCTCATTTGTTTCGTCTCCTTTTTTTGTTGGTTTACAATGGAGGCTCTTGCAAAACCCCGGTCTTGCGGGCCACTGTGGTCTCTCAAGTGCCTGTTGCGACGCCTTTTGTGGGACGGGATGGCATCCCGTCCTACAGTTGCCTCAACCGGTATCCATTACCCACGAGGTTTTGCAAGAGCCTAAATGATTTGGCAAGCGCCTTCGGTTTACGGACTGATATTCAAAACTAGTGGACTATTGTATACAATAAACATGGAGTTGCAAGGTTTTTCTCGTTTTCCTGAATTTTTGCCATAAGCATTTTGCCAAGGCGGCGTGTTCGTTTGCGGCGAATCCGCACTCCAAAGCGCCGCATCGCGGCGCGAATTTATGAGGACGAACCGCTTATGGCAAAACTTCAGTAGGTGTTAAGATAAAAATGGTATATGTTCAGCCAAAATGCCTGAGAGTAGGTGTTTAGAGTAGGTGTTTAGAGTAGGTGTGTGGAGTAGGTGTTTAGAGTAGGTGTGTGGAGTAGGTGTTTAGAGTAGGTGGAAGGGAAATTTCATTGATAAATTTTAGCAATTCCTAAGAATCCGCTAAAACACTTACTCAATCCACCTACTCAATTCACTTACTCTCACTCCCAGGATATAAACGGGAAACGGTTACCGGTCTCCTTGATCAGGCGACGTTTGAAAAAAAGGCATTGAACCATGGCTTGGGTTCTGATATGATGTTTTTGAAAGGAACCGACCTGCCCCCGCCCGCCTGTCAAGTGGCAGCGCCAGGCCTACGGCGTGACGGGGAGACGCGAAAGTTACAATCACGCGCTGCGGCGAAACCCTGTCCTGGCGATCAATTGAGGCGACCCTGTTCCGTGACAGAATGTGAGACTTTTTCATGAATCCAACCATCCGTGAACCTGCCCGCAACGTTCCGGTCATCGCCGATGCCGACATCTGTGTGCTCGGCGGCAGTTGCACCGGAGTTTTTGCCGCGCTTCGCGCGGCCCGGCGCGGGGCGCGCGTCGTACTGGTGGAACGCCAAAACGGTTTCGGAGGCATGGCCACCGCCGGCTTCGTAAATTGCTGGCATTCGCTGCATGACACCTTGCATCGCGAACAAATCATTGTCGGCTTGACGGAGGAACTTCTCGCGCGGTTACGCCGGCGCAAGGCCCTGATCGAGCAACCGGAGAAGTACGCCAGTTATGTATTTAACAGTGAAGAGCTGAAAATCGATCTGGATGAACTGGTCCTGAAACACGGCGTCCGGGCTTTGCTGCACACGACCTACTGCGCTCCCCACGTGGAGAACGGTGAACTGACCGCCGTTTTCGTCGAAAACAAAAACGGTCGCGGCGCCGTACGCGCGACCGTCTTCATTGATGCCACCGGCGACGGGGATCTGGCCGCGCATCTCGGAGTGCCTTTTGCCGTCGGGGACAACCTGCAGCCGCCGACTACCTGCGCAAAAATCCTTCACTTTGCTCAACCGTCGACCGCGTTCAGGGAACTCTACAATACCCACCGTGAGGAATTTGGACTTGAGCAGGATTACGGTTGGCAGGGACGGTTACCCGGATTGCCCGAAGTTACCATGGTGGCGCAGTCGCACGTGTTTAACGCCAACTGCGCCGACAACGATCAATTGAGCGCCGCTGAATTCGAGGGTCGCCGTCAGATCAGGGCCATGATGGATTTGACGCGAAAATACGGGGATCGGCTGCCCGTACTGGTAGGATTACCCTCCACCATCGGTATTCGTGAAACCCGCCGTTTCATGACGGACATCATCCTGACCGAAGCGGACGTGTTGCAGGGCCGGCGTTTTCCCGATGCGATCGCGAACGGCACCTACCGGGTTGATGTGCATCATTCGAGCGGTGGCGGTTTCACGTTCAAGTATCTCGATGGCACGCAACGCGTCGTGCGGGACGGCGGTCAATGCGAAATGAGTCGCTGGCGGGATGAAACGCCGGAAAACCCGTTGTTCTACCAAATCCCTTATCGCACCATGACCAGCGATCGTTGCCCCAATCTGCTGCTTGCCGGACGTATGATTGGCGCCGACCGCGGCGCGTTCGGCGCCATTCGCGTCATGGTCAACTTGAATCAGATCGGAGAAGCGGCTGGAGAGGCCGCCTTCCTCGCGTTACACGATGGCGGCCGCGTACGCGATGTTTCAACGCAAAAACTGCGCCACGCCCTGACCGAAGGCGGCAGCCGTATGCTTTAATGAAGAGTAAACGCAACTGGCATACCGGGGAGCCGGGAGCATCCGGAATACAAAAAAATGAAAGGTCGAAAATGCGAAGCGATAAGGAAGACGCGCTCAACATCGGTGGGCGATTGGAGCTTTTTATTGATGATTGTGAGCCAATTATCGGCGACAGTATAGAGCATGTGGTGGCCTGGAAGCGCGGATACGATGTTGGCGATCAGGCCGGCAAACCCGTACGCCTCCGTCTTGAGATGAAAGACAGTGACGTGTTTTCTTTCAGATTCAGGTAAAATCGAGTCACGGTGATTGGTCCTCTTGACAGTGCCTTTATTTTAACCACGTCAGGTAGCATGCAATGACAGTTACCGCTTTTTTTAACCGTGAACCGTGACTTCCTCCTAACTCTGTTGGTTCGAATGACACTTACTCGCCACGCTTAACCGATCCGCTTAACCGCCACGCTTACCCGGAAACCCTTACCCGACCCGCTTAACCGAACCGCGGCCGGTAACCCGGGAAGGATGCCGGCGAAGTTTATCGGTTAAGTGTATCCGATGAAGTGTGGCGGTTAAGTGTGAACGACGAAGTGTATCGGTTAAGTGTAATGATCCCGGAAACCCTTACCCGACCCGCTTAACCGAACCGCGGCCGGTAACCCGGGGTCCTAGTGGCGAAGCGACGTTGTCGCCTGCCCGAACCAAACGACGATTTCATCATTCTTTATCCGCGAAATCCGTAGTTCATCTTTAGTCTTCTATCACACCGTGTATTCAGGTACGCCAAGCTAAGCTTGGATCAGTGTCTGAAAACCGGCAAAAACAGGTTGCGGAAAAAAGGGCGGGTTGCGCTATCTTATCCTGCGTCGCATGTGCCGGCATGATCAACGCCTTGATTAACGTTAAGTTGGTGAACACAATCATGGTGATATTCGGCTGTGGTGTGTGCGGGATGTATGCAGGGTCATGTTCACGCAAGGATCCTCAGGGTCGGCAACCAGATGATGGTCTTCTCCCGGTTCGCACACCACGACGTCGCCCGCAACCAGGGAATGAGACGTTCCGTCTATTTCCATCACCGCCTTGCCCTGCAAGATGATGAAGACCTCGCACTCATCAGGGTGGACGTGGCGTCCGTTCCCATCGCAGGAGGCGCAGGTACAGCCAACATCATGCGACCGCTGGCCGGGATTTTTAAATGACAAACCTCCGTGTGACAGATACTCGCCAGGCACGACATCCCTCAAGACATGCCCGCTTCCCGCAATCTTCAAATCCGATAAGCGCAGTCGTTTCATATTTTCTCCTCATTATTCCGTGACCCGCATTTCCATGCTAACGAGGCAAAGCGGCGGGCATTGAATTTCGCGTCCGGGATCATGCAACGGTTCGGCGCCGCCGTAATACACCGTGAAATCGTTCCAGCCATCGCCAATCCCGGCGGCGGGAAATTCGTACTCAAAGACCCGATACTCGGGAAGATGATGCGTCAGCAGGATTTCACCGCCCACATGGTTGTTTTTCTTCCCGCTGCCGTACGAAACCGCGGGCGCCAACAACCGGTCGGTTTCCCGGCCGGAAAAATCCGGCCAGCAACCGTTGAAACTGAGACCGATCTCCAGTAATTCCTCCTGGCGTTCGACCACGAGCTGCACCCGCAACGCGCGCTCGCCGGCGCGCGCTTCCCTTATCATGGGCAACCGGAATTCACGACGCCAACGGGGACGGATCAAGGTCGGTAACTGCTCGACAATATCCTCATTCGGTAAAATGGCTTGATTGTCAGTCATGGTGCTGAACGTGTAAAACTTGGGTTGTTGCCGGAGGGTCGCGAGGTCGTTCGTTTCCCGCAAAGTTTGCAAATACGCATATTCCCGGTCCGCCGGCCGGGTGGTGTCGGGATTGAAAAAACAGTTGAACGTGACCAGACCATCGGCGCCGAGAATCCGTTTGCCGGCCGCGTTGCCTCGCACGGCTTCCGGACTGGTATGCAGCCGCCGCCGGCAACGGATCCCGGTTTGCGGATCGAAACAATACAACCGGTTAAAAGTGGTATTCAATACGCCAAAGAGGGCGATCCGGTCGCCGACTTGTTCGCGCAGTATATCGAAGGGAGTCTCCCAGGATGCCTGATGAATGTTGCCCGCCGTGACGAAATCCAGCAGCCCGCGTTGGGTCATGGCCGCGACATCGATGCCCACGCTGCGCATTCTGCCCAGATGTCCCAGTACGCGCAGGCCGAACCGGTAGGGCCGTCCCGTCCGGGCCGCCTTGGCAAGCGTCAGTTCGCGGAGCGATGCATGCCAGGCGGTAATGGTTTCGAGGGTCTCCGGCGAAGGATTCGGATTGCAACAGATCGGACGGCGCAGCCAATCCAGTTCCAGACCTTCAAAATCGTATTCCTCGACCACTTCACGAATCAGGGTGAACATATAATCGCGGACTTCCGATGTTTCGTAATTCAAACCCCGTAATCGCTTGGGATGCCCCGGCGCGGCGTTCGGATTCGGCATACGATCGGAAAGCCGGTACGCCGGATCGCGCAACAGATGACAATTCATCGGATGCCCGGGATGATCCCCCTGGTGCAGATCATTCATGCGGATCGAAAGCCAGGGCGCCATCCCCCGGCGGCGGCAGGCGGCGGCGGTTTCGGCCAGCCAATCGACGCCGGCATCCAGTAAATCCAGGTAAGGCTCGTAAAAGGCCGCCGCCCGCGGGTTGGGTTCACCGGCGGCATTCTTGAAGAAACCGGCATCGCCGCGTTCGAAACCGTCGAACTTCGAGCGCAACGCGCGGCTGGGATATAACGGCGCCTGACAATTGGGGTTGCACACAAACGTATCGAATCCCGTATCGGCGGCCATATCCACATAGCGCTGTATGGCCCGCGCCGAATACGGGCCGCCCTCGGGTTGCCAATGGGACGGGTCGTAAAACATCGCGTTGCAATCGGCGTTATGCAGCAGGCGGTTGGTCAGGGTCGTTTCGTTCATCGTTATCTCCAAAGGTTTTATTGTTTTCAACGTTCCCGCGCCAAATCCCCCGGCCAGACCGTTGTCTCCGGACTTTCGAACAACGGCAGGGTGCGCCAGTCGGTTTCATACAATTCGGTTTCGCCGCCGGCGGGTTGCAAGGCCAGGCGGATGAGTAAACCGCCGGCTTCGCGCACCGTCAAAACGCCGTCGCGCCGCCGGCAGGTCACCCGGACGGTGGGCGGCGGCGGAACTTCCGCGCCCGTCAGTTGCAGACAACAACCGAACCATTCGGCATCATCGGGAAAGCAATATTCGAGCAGATCGGCGGTCGTGGCGTGAAAGCGTCCCTGGCTGAGTGAATCGCGTCGCACCGGCGTCAGCGCAACCGGTTTGACGGTTTGCCCCTTGATCGTGAACGAATCGATGATGATCCGGTGTTCGTATGCGCTCAAGAACAAACGCGATCCCGCGTCTTCGCGGGTCCACCCCTCGCTGAGACCGACGCCATAGGAACCGAACGCATCCGGCAGTTCCTTGTCGGTCGCGAATTTCTGGGTGCGTAGATAGGTGTTCGGCCGGCGGCTGAACAAACACAGCGCCCGGTTGGCGGATTGCCGGACGTACCCATTGGCGATGGTATAGGCGCCCGGCATCACCAATACCTCGCGTTGCGAGGAACTCTCGCCGACGGCCGCCATGCAATGGATTTGCTGCCAGAAATAGTTGCCGCCGGTCATCGACCCCAGCGCGGCGTGTTCGCTTTGCCAGCTTTGGTAGCGAAAGGGCACGTTCGTGGCGCGTCCGCTAGCGGCGTAAGGGAAACGCCGGTTACGATACGCGTCCACGATTGCCGGCGGCGGCCGGTACGCCGGCGCGGGAATACCGGCCGAAAACCGGTTATCCGACGCCACGTCCGCGCCGGCCAGGATACCGCGGCCCTCCTGGTCGCCGGGTGTCAGACAAACGCGTTTGTCGCGTGACCGACCGCAAACCGGCAGTTTCAGGCGCGGATGGGTCACGGCATGCTGGATGGTCGCGAGATGATCCAGCGCGCGGGTTGCCTGATCGCGCATGCGGTCGTCCGGCGCAACCGTCCGGATCGTGCGCAAGACATCGAAATCCACCGAATCGAAGTAGGATCCGATAAATTCGTCGATCCCGTAGTAGGCGATATGACTGTACCAACGCTGCCATTGCGCCAGAGCGCAACGGGTCAAGCGTTCATCGCCGTAATGCCGCCCGCCGAGCAGCAAGGCCTGCACGTACAATAGGAAAATATTCGTGTAGGCCTTATGGTCGCGGTGCAGATCGAAGATCTCCTCATCCCAGCGGCGTTGAGCGCCCAACAGGGCCAGGCGCACGGCGCGGTCGAGGCGTTCCGCCAGAGCCGGCGGCAGATCGGGTTGCGCAAGCAGCTCGATCAACATCGGCAACCGGAACAAAGCGACGTTCAGATCATTGACCGCGCGATTTGGCGCCCAGGGAAACTGACCGACAAAGATCGAGGTTTCATCCTGAATCTGGCCGTCAAGCAACGAACCGAGCAAGCGATACGCATCGGCGCGCGCGGCGGTATTGCCGGTTTGCAATAAACGACGAATTTCGTCAAACGATACTTGATTTGATGGCATAGTATGATTCCTAATGGCTTCGCCAACCCTCACCCCCTGCCTGCGCCAAGCGCGGCGCGGCAGGCAGGCGGCCCTCTCCCATCGGGAGATCATGTGAGTGAACGGCTACCGGTTTTCTTGTTTTTTATGGAGGTTTCGCGTGTTTAAGTAGACAATCTGTTGTTTAGTTGCCGAGCGTAAGGGCCTAACGGGCGCGCGTCACTTTTTCATGTTTTTCATCACAGAGGCTTTAGAATAAGGCACTGCCGAATCCCCTCCATACGCCCCCCCAGAGGCGCAAGACTACCTGAACTGTTGCGATATAAAAAAGAGAATTCCATGCTATCCAAATTGTTGGGGAATAATACCACCGCTGGTATCGTCCGGCATGCGCAACCATCGCGCGGCATACAGCGCGCCGTCGGCATCAAACACCCTGCCGTCCTGAAGCTGATATTGGTTGGGAGATTGGGGCATCAAGCCCGACTTGAAATCCGGGAGTCGGTCGCGATCCCGTGCCAGATTCGCGCGCGCTGCTTCCCAAGAGAAGTCGCGGTACAGCAGATCCCGCAAGGTCCGGCAGCGTTCCGCATGCTCGGTGTCTCCGACACGGTTTTCGGTTTGTCCCGGGTCGTTGAGCAGGTCGAACAGCAACGCGGCGCCTTGTTCAACCTCCACATAGGCAAAGCGTTCATCGCGTACCATCCGCCAGGCCTGGTGCGGAGCATCCAATCGCAATGGATTCTTTCCCAGATCCACCAACACGCCATACGCAAAATACTCGCTCGGAACGATCATTCGTGGCGATTGAGCGCCCGCGGGATCCGCCAGGACTCCACTGAAATCCATTCCGTCCAAACCATCGGGCGCCGGCAAGCCGGCCAATGCGCAGGTGGTGGGGAACAAATCCATCAGCGAGACGGGATCCGTCACGGCATGTTGTCCTTCGCGTATTCCAGGACCGCGGATCAACAACGGCACGCGCACGGCCGGATCAAAATAAACGGCCTTGCCCCAAAGCCCTTGATCGCCCAGCATTTCGCCATGATCGGAAGTATAGATGACGATGGTATTTTCCAGCAGTCCGTCGGCTTCGAGACCATTCAGCAACTCGCCGATGCAATCGTCGACAAAGTCCACGCACGCGTAATAGCCTTCGCGCCCACGTTGCGTCGTCTCCTCGTTCTCTTGCGTTCGTTCCCGACGCCGGCGGGCGTAAGGCTCGAGACGCTCGGGATCCCCGGGTGCGCGGGGAGGCGGAATCTTGTCCCGGTAGCGTCGCAGGTAGCGGCCGGGCGCCGTGAACGGCGGGTGCGGGCGATTGTAGGAGGCGCAGACAAACCAGGGCCGGGCGGGTTCGGCATCGTGATGTTCCCTGATGAACGCCAGCGTTTCGCGCGTGACCACGACATCCTGTATGAGACTTTCGGGCACTTCAGTCACGCCCCCGCTGCCGGCCCCCGCGTAACCGGGATACATGCTCAATGGGTCCGGTTGGTGACCCAGTCCGTGGCGCAGATCGCCATAGGGTCGGTAATGGAAGCCGTTCATCTGGTTCCGACCGCCGAAGTGCATTTTGCCGATCAGGGCGGTGAGATAGCCATGGGACGCAAAATGACCCGGCCAGGTGACGTGTTCGGGGAACAGAACCCAATGATTGTTCCATCCGCTGCACCGATGCGCCTCTTTTCCCGTCAACAGACACATCCGTGACGGGGTGCAGAGCGGCGATGCACACAGGGCCGTATCGAACCGCACCGACCGATCCGCCAGGGCATCCAGTTGCGGTGTATGCACATGCGGGTCGCCGGCATGGCCGGCGACATCGTACCGGTGCTGATCGGTCAGAACCAGTAAAATATTCGGTCGGTTGCTTGATCTTTGATTTGCCATTGGTATTCTACTCCTGGGCATTCGCTCAGCAGAAGCGCAGGGCGTATAGATCCGCATCGCGCATGACCGCGCGCAGGCGCACGGGGGTTCCCGCATACCGCCCGATATCCTCCCCGTCGGCCCACTGCACGATGTGTTCCATCTCGTCGCCCACGATCTCCGGTCCGTCGTCGAGGCCGCGGCCGTCTAGCGGCTTGCCGGTCGCGTCGATCAGCGCCACGC
>PWZG01000328.1 GCA_003567575.1 PVC group bacterium
CAACCGTAATGACTGCGATAGGCATCCAGAAAATTCATTGTCGGCCGGTTTTCACGAATCAACATGCCTGTTCTCCTTAATATGGGCGGTATCGTTGCAGTGCCATCACAATACCATAATTTGGTTGGATATTCAAAGGGCAATGAAAAATCCCCCAGCAAACCCAGAAGCGCCTATGCATCGCAGTCTACGGTCTGCGGTCTTCCCCCGTCCCCGCATATCGCATGCACAACTTCAGCGATCGTAGCCCTCCTTACCCGGTTGCGGATTGGATCATGTCATATCCCAGGCCGAACACAGCGATATCGACCAGCACATGGCTGCAATACGCCGGCCAAAGGTTCTGGTGACGCAAGTAGAGATCAGACCAGATGAGGCCGCCGATTGCAATGCCGGCCGATGCCAAAAACACCGTTTGCCACGGGAACAAGGTGGCCAACGCAAAGACGTGATGCAGGGTAAACGCCAGCGCCGCGAAAAGGATCGCCGGCAAACCGCGACACAGATACCGGAATTGACGGGTCACAAACCAGCGCCAAACATATTCCTCGAGCAAAGCGTTCACTAGGCACCAGTACAACGCCGCCGTCAAATAGCGAACGGGGGATCCCAAACCGACGGATTTCACTTGATCTCGAATCGCGACGGGATCGACCCATTGCGTCCCCCATAATTTGTATACCGCCACGATCACGGCGGCAAGAACTAAACCGCTGGCCAAACCTTCAAGCAGTGCCCGGGCTGTGGGACGATGCAACGGCTGCGGGGTGCGCCGGTTTTCAACGCGCCACCACCAGAACAGGGGGAAAACCAAAATCCATCCCTTGGCGACGGCGAACACAAGCTGCCCGATGGATTGTCCCGGCCACACCACCATGGCGGCCAGCGTCCCCAAGCTGGGAACAGGAACCAAAAAAGCCAATGCCCATACGGCTTGTCGCCTGGACATACTATGTGAGGTTACCGCCATGAGATAATTGAGAGGGTAGGGGGGGATCGAAATAGTTTTTTGCCGTACATCATCCGCCAAGACGCAAAAACAATCTACACCGATCCCCGACAAAGTCAAGAGCGGGCGCATAAAATCACTTCCGTTCGACTTCGCTCGAAATGACATGATCGAAAGTGTCATCCCGAGCGAAGTCGAGGGATCTCATGCATCATCAAATACGTCACCATAATTATGAGACAGAGCACTTAGTCGAATTGGCAGGACATAAATTTGGATATAATAATGAGCATCGCTGAACCACCGCCGTAAAGGGGTTGCGCAAAGCTGGAATTGGGTGTACGCTATTTATGTTTGAAAAAAGAAAGGAGTCTCTCGATGAATGTTCTCATCATAGGCGCCAATGAACGAACGGGACGCCAGGTCACGCAATACCTGCGCAAAACCAAGAATCAATCGGTCGCGATGATTCGCGACTCTGCTCAGCGAGTGGTGTTCGACGACATGGGCGTACCGACAGTATCACATCACAGGAGTCACTGATGAAACTAACGTTAAACGATCTCGATCGCCGTATCTGGGAGAGCGAACTGGAAAAATTCGTGCCGATGACGGTGTTTGACACGCACACCCATGTCTATGACTGGCGCATGGATTCGCCGGATGTAAAAAACGATGCCCCGCCCGATCCCGGACATGGTCGTTTCCCGCTGACCGATCGCAGCACGCTACAGGCAATTGACGCCGTCCTGATGCCGGGCCGCACCGTGCATCGCATAAGTTTTCCCTGTCCGCTACAACCGGCGCCGCCGGCACAAACCAATGCTTTTGCCGCGCGGCAGGCCGATGGCGATCCGCAATCCGCCATATTGATGCACGTACGTCCCGACATGACTCCCGGGACGATAGATGCCGAGATCAAACAGCACGGGTTTCGCGGATTCAAACCGTATCGTATGCACTCCGTCACCGGTGACGTTGCCGCATGCCGGATCACCGATTACCTGCCGGAACCACAGATCGAAATGGCCGATGCCCACGGCTTGATGGTCATGTTGCACCTGTCGCGACGCGAAGCTATCGGCGATAAACATAACCTCGATGATCTTGAAAGATTGCAGGCGCGGTTCCCTCGTGTGCAATGGATCCTGGCGCACTGCGCCCGCAGTTATTACGACGGGCCGCTGCTGGCCGCGGCCGACCGTCTCAAGGAGATGCCGAACCTGTGGTACGAGATATCCAGTGTTTGCGACAGCGATGCAATGAGCGTCCTGCTTGAAATCGCCGGGCCCGACCGCGTCATGTACGGCAGTGACGACATGCCGGTCGGATCAACACGCGGTAAATACATCTCTTTCGGCAGTTCATGGACCGAACTCAACGAGCGCAACCACGGGTTCAAGCTCGATCATTGCGACGGACGCATGACATTCGTGCGTTACGAAAGTCTGCGCGCTTTCCGGCGCGCCTGCCGCCGTCAAGGCTACGGCACGCGGGAAATCGAAAAACTGTTTGCCGGCAACGCGCAGACATTACTGGCCCAAACCGGGCATCCCGTGCCGGCATGAATCGGCACACCGTACACTAACGCGACATTTTGTCTGTCCCGTATGATCTCCTCAAGGTTCGGGGTCGTCATAGCCGGGGATGTTTTCCCAACTGTGCCGTTCCTGAAACCCTGGCCAGTTGTAAGCCGCCACAAACCGATCTTCGACTGAACGGCGAAAACGGCCCAGCGCGGCCAGGGCGGCACGGCGGTCTTCGGGTAATGCTTCGTCGTTGGCAAATAACGTCGCAACTTCGACGCACAGCCGCGCATGGGTTAAACCATCGCCCAGAAACGCAATCCGGTCATGATAAACGGCTTTGTCAGCATCGGTCAATACCCCGGCGGCCTGCTCAAGCAGGCGTCGGCCTTCCGCGAGAGCGTCTAACGTAAACAACTCATGACTGATCCAGGCATACTTATTGAACCGCGAGACTCCATGACGCTGCTTGGCTTGGTCAATCGTGGTGCGCAACCCCATCGAATAACGCTCCCAGTAATCAAAGTAGGCGCGGACGGCATCGGCGGCGACTCCGAAACCGCTATAGTATTCGTCGAGTAAGTCATCGATATCCGCGAGGGGATGCGTTTGCAATCGCAGCAACAGGTATAGCATCGGCCCTTGCGTGGCCCATTGTCCGGTCAATGAATCGAAATCGGAGCCGAGACTGCCGTTGGCCGCGTAATGCTGGAATGCGTCGGCCATCTGGCGGGGATAGATATGCGGCATGGTATAGCCGTCGAGCGTGA
>PWZG01000188.1 GCA_003567575.1 PVC group bacterium
CGCCAGTTCGGCCACGACTTCGGCTTCGTTGCGATGGCGCAGAAAAAGGGCTGTCCCGGCATATACCATTACGTCGTAACCAAAGTTGGCGCCGGGCGGCACGATGGCGCAGAGTGCTTCGGACCGCTCCTTGTGCCCGCATCCGTTACAGCGCAAGAACACTTCCCGTGCCCGCAAGGGACCTACGTGTAGCGTACTGACGGTGCGGGGGCGTGTTTTGCGGACCGTTAGTGTGGCTCCGCATCCCGGACAGTGCGTCCGCTCGGGTCGAAACTCCACCACGGGCGGTCTGGCAAACAGATTGGACGCCGACACGCCCTGGATCATGGTGGCCCGATGCTCCGCAAGGCACCGGATCAGATCGAATGTGGCGTTTTTTTTACCGTCAGACCGTGGCGGACAAAAAGCGTCTCGATCGTCTCGGGCGCAACGGAAAGATTTTGCTTTCGCAGCTGTCGACTTAATGCCTCATTGGTCAAGGCCGGGTGTTTGATCTTCTCCGCCAGAATGACAACGGCTTCGGAGGGCGTCGGCTGCCGGCTGGTTTCCTGCCGCAGCTTACGACGCTCCCGCTGCCTGCCGTAAACCGCCGCGTCCGCATCGTAATAAACGAACTGTCCCTGTGTTTTCTCCCGGCGAAGCCGCGGATCGGCGGCAAAGGCAGAAAGGAATGAGCGAGGCTCCAACCCAAGCAGGGATCGCAGTTCACCGGCGTCAAGACCCGCTGGCGAACTATGGACCAGAGCCACTACCGTTTGCTTCAGGTTGCCGTATTGCGAGAAGAACACTCCATGCCAACGCCACAGCCCGTTGACATCGAACCGCGGTACGTCCGGCAAGGTGTAGTATCGGCCGTTGCGGTTGTAGCTGTTGGTTGCGCGCCATTGCTTCAACCGCCGGCGGGCGGTGTGGATACTGGCGCCAATGAACTTGGCCACCTCGCCCAGCGTCATGATCTTACGCTGGCCAAAAGTTTTTCGTACGCGCTCGGCCCCCCGTTCGGAAATCTCGTTCATAGCATCCTCCTTAAATGATCAAGTATATGACATTGCTCCGTCACAGAACATATACTTAATCATTTGGCGGCATAATGCAAGCGAAAAACAACAAACGAACAAGAAAAAACCGCCCGATCAGTGGCTTAAGTCCACTGAATTCCCGTCATATACTTGAGCACAACGATGGCAATGGCTGTAACCAACACATTATCAGGCTGTTACGAAAATCCAACCGAATTTTGCGGTAATAGCAAGTATCAAACATTTTCAGAGCCTGAAAAGTCGATTCCAAGCACGCCAGTCTTGCAGCTTGATGTGTAGTTGGAATCCTAAAAAAGACGGATTTGATGTATTCGCGAAATCAAGCCGTCTAATACAGATGTTCTGCCAAAGAGAAAACGCTGTTGCTATAGCGCACACGTTGTGATACCCTTGCATCATGAAACGGTACGACTGGAGCGTTGAGAAGAACGCGTGGCTGGAACGGGAGCGAGGCATCACGTTCGAGGAAGTTGTTTTCCACCTGTCGCGCGGCGGTTTGCTCGATACGATCGAGCACCCGAATCAGCGGCAGTATCCGGGGCAACGGACCTTCATCGTCAATGTCGAGGGATACGCCTGCCTGGTGCCGTTCGTCGAGGATGAAGAGGTGATCTTCCTCAAGACGATCATCCCCAGCCGCAAGATGACCAAACAGTACTTGGGAGGCGATTGAGATGAAAATGACGCAAGAAGAAAAGAGCCTGCTCGATTCCGTCGAGCGGGGGGAATGGAAGCGTATTCCGGACTTTCCCCGGGAGACGGCCCGGTATCAGGCGGCGGCCCGCGCAACGCTGAAGAAGGACAAGCGCGTGAACATCCGCATGGCGGAGCGCGATCTCGTCCGCTTCCAGAAAACAGCCGTTCACGAAGGCCTGCCGTACCAGACGCTCATTTCCAGCGTGTTGCATAAATACATCAACGGCCGGTTGGTAGAGAAGACCGGATGAGGGCAGAACGCCTCCGACCGTACCGTGAACCGCTGCGCGGATCACGTCCGGTCAAGGCTGGTCGTGTACGCCCGGCATGGGCGCTAACTAATGGGGTGGAAGTCCCCTGCGAGTAGACCACGAAAGGAATCGCCAGCCTGTGGCAAGGGCGTCGCCGTGAGGCGAGGTCTGGAGGAAGCATGAGGCAGAGCTGGGAGCCGTCGGACACGATACCTCGGGTTTCGGGTTCGAGGACGACAAATCTGGAGGAGTGAAGCCTCTGTCGAGGCTTTCAAAGCCGGGATACGGCGTCTGACGAGCCGGAGTTGGGGTGTCTCGATGGCCGAACGGCTGCGCCGCCTGAGCCGCTACATCAACGGCTTGCGTTATGCATTGAATAACGCTTGGCTTCAGAGTCAAGGTCTGGTATCTTTTCAACAGCGCTGGGTCGCGCTTGCTTCGATTAGATGAACCGCCCGGTGCGGACCCGCATGCCGTGGTGGTGTGGGAGCTGGGGGCGAAACGCCTCCGGCTACCCGATTCGGCTTTTGTGATTGCAACCTAGAGAAAAGCCGTGTAGATTTTGAGGAGGAGGTAGATTATGAATTTGAAAGTAATTCTTGAACCCAGTGATGAAGGAGGCTTCACAGCTCTTGTGCCTTCTTTGCCCGGTTGCATCAGTGAAGGCGATACGCGCGAAGATGCGTTAACCAACATACGCGAAGCCATTGCCCTGTATCTTGACCCGATCGAAGACGATATGGCCGGAACGGAACAGGCAGAACAACTTGAAGTTGCTATATGAGCAAGGTTCCCAGTTTGTCATACGACCGGATCATACGCGCTTTACAGCGCGACGGATGGGTCGTAGTCAGACAGAAGGGAAGCCACATTCGACTCCAGAAGCACACCCTGTCCGAAACACTCAAGATCACGATCCCTGCTCACCGTCCAGTGAAGAGGTCCACGCTCTCGCACATCTTGAAACAAGCCCGACTCGCGATTTGACGGCATCTGGGTGTTGCGCACGAACTGTAGAAGACGGGTCTTGCGCAAGGGTAATAAGGCGGTAGCGGAACTTCGCCCGCTTCCCAACGGTCGAAGGCTTGGGGACTTGCCTGCAATTGGGGTGAATCCGTTGCTCACATCCAGTACTGCCGATCCAGGCTGCGGTACTGGATGGCTTCATGAATATGGTCCACCGCGACCTCGTCGCGGCCGTCGAGATCCGCGATCGTGCGGGCGACCTTGAGAATCCGGTCATAGGCTCTGGCGCTGAAGTTCAAGTCGTTGACCGCCTGTTTAAGCATGTTACGCACGTCCGGGGCTGGCGCACAGTATTTCTGTAAATCGCGAGGCCGCATGGCGGCATTGGTTGCCGCACCGATGCGCCGTCGCGCAAACCGTTCCGCCTGCATGGCGCGCGCTGCCAGCACCCGCGCGCGAATGGTTGACGAATCGTCGCCCGCGGCCGCGGCCGATAAATCGTGAAACGGCAGGGCCGGCACTTCCACATGGATATCGATCCGGTCCATCAAAGGTCCGGATACCCGGTTGCGGTAACCCTGCAATTGTCGCGGTGAACAGTGGCAGACGCGTTTACGGTCGCCGTAGAATCCGCACGGACACGGATTCATGGCCGCCACCAACATGAAGCGGCATGGAAACGCGACGTTGGCTGCGGCGCGTGAGATGGTTACCACCCCGTCTTCAAGCGGTTGGCGCAATACTTCGAGCACGTTGCGATGAAATTCCGGCAGTTCATCGAGAAACAGGACTCCGTGATGCGCTAGACTGACCTCACCGGGCATCGGATGGGTACCGCCACCGAGTAAACCGGCATCGGAAACGGTATGATGCGGTGAACGGAACGGTCGTGTGGTAATCAGCGCCTGGTGGGGCGGTAAGACTCCGGCGATACTGTGTAATTGAGTGGTTTCAAGTGCTTCATCGAGCTGCATCGGCGGCAGGATAGATGGTAACCGCCGTGCCATCAGGGTTTTGCCGGTCCCCGGAGGGCCGATCATCAAGACATTATGCCCGCCGGCTACCGCGACTTCCAGGGCGCGACGCGCCTGTTCCTGGCCTTTGATATCTCCAAAATCGTCGTCATAATCGGAATGGCGGCCCATTAATTCGCGTTGGTCGATCTGATGCGGGGATAACGAATGACGACCTGCCAGAAAATCGGCGGCTTCGCGCAGGGAACGTACACCGTAAACCTCCAAACCATCGACCACGGCGGCTTCTTCGACGTTATCCAAAGGGACCAACAGTTTACGGATACCGGTTCGCCTTACCTGTAACGCGATCGGCAACACACCTTTGACGCGTCGTACCTCGCCGCTCAACGCCAGTTCGCCGATCATGGCGACATCCGTCAGGGCATCGGCATCCGTCTCGTTCAAGGCCGCCAACATTCCGATCGCCATCGGTAAATCGAAACTTGGACCTTCCTTGCGGATATCCGCCGGAGCCAGATTGATTGTAACCCGACCCATGTGGGGTTTGAAACCGGAATTGATAATCGCTGTAAAGACGCGGTCCTTACTTTCCTTGACCGCTGCATCAGGTAATCCGACAATGACGACCGCCACTTCGCCACGTCCTGCATTGACCTCGATCTCGACCGGATAGGCATCCGCCCCATAGACCGCACCCGAGAATATTTTTACCAGCATGGCGGATTACTCCTTGTAAAAAAAACGCGGTCGGAACAGGTTATGCTCCGACCGCGTCATTGTTTTCAGGCGGAAACCATTCCCGCGCTGCTGAATCTCGTGTTACAGCGTAGCGCGCAAGGCCACCGTGACCTTGTTACGGGTGAACGACTCGCGGATATCGGAATCCCAGTCTTCCATCTGATAACCGAGTTCGAAATCCAGATTGCGATTCAGGTTATACAGCAAGCTGGCACGTACGGTGGTCAGATCATCGTCACCGTCGCCTAGCTGAAGATCTTCTTCCAGCGCGGTATCACCCTTGTAAGCGCCAAGCACATGTTCCAGCGCTAAGACTGAGTTGATTTGCGGGGTCAAACGATGGTGAAGGGTTGCCGAGAAGGCGGTGCGTTCCTGGGTCGTGTAACCGCGCCAGTCGGAATCCGCCAGCTCGTAACTCGCGGCCAGCGAAAGCGAAGTGTCGGGTGTCGGCGACAGAACAAGCCGCACGTCACCAGCCGGGGTGTCCTTGGAATCGTCCAGCTCGTTGTAGTCCGCGCTGTTCCAGCCGAGATTGAGATAACCCGCCAGATTGGGGCTGAATGTTTTTTCCAAACCGATGCCGGCGAATATAAATTCGGCGCCGCGGTCAATTTCGCCGCTGAATTCTGATTTGGTGTAGCTCAACCTGACCAGCCCATTCAGCATGAGGCCTAATTCGCGCCTGAGAACCAAACTGGCTCCGAGTTTATCCTCGTCGTAATTTCTCCATTCGCGCTTATCATAACGTTTGATTTCACTTTGACCGCCGAGTTCGACCGCCGTCATCGGATCCACC
Source organism: PVC group bacterium (assembly GCA_003567575.1). Lineage (GTDB taxonomy): Bacteria > Verrucomicrobiota > Kiritimatiellia > CAIKKV01 > PXCX01 > PXCX01. The sequence continues at coordinate 5,465 of PWZG01000188.1, forward strand.
TCGATACCCAGTCCGAGATTCAGGACATTCCGGTTGTAGGTTGCGCTTTCACGAACGGCAACACCGCCTTCGGTAACCCTGGGGTCATCCGTCATGCTGAAACGTTCTGACAGACTGAAGGTCAGCGCCGGGGTTAAATCGTGACGCAGGTTGGCGCCCAATTCGTGGTACAGTTCTGTATCGTTCTGGTCGTCACGAGCATTGCTGCGCGTAAGTATGTACGGCATGTAGAACAGATCGATGTAGGTTATGCCAAAGTCGTAAGCGAAGGCAGCGCGCGGCTGCAACTTTGTATTAAAAGTTTCTTCCTTATTGCTTTCATGGCCGTCACGGTTATCGTCGTACACGCCTTCTAGCCGAACTGACAACGATACCGGGCTTCCCGGATCCCAGGCCACTGCCGGCAAAACGACACCCAGCGCCAACAAACCGATTACTGCTAAACGTACCCTTTTCATCATGCTCCTCATCTGCTTGCCTCCTTCTTTCAAGGTTGAAAATCTACCGTGGCTGTCTTTGTGCCGAGAATTAGTACCTGATTCTTGCCGTTTCGTCAACCCTAAAATTATTTTTTTTATTTTTTATTTCTTTCGTGTGTCGTTGAACTTGCCTTGGTGTTGATATTAAGGTATATTAGCGCCTGATTTTTTCTGCGCGATATAGACCATGAGTGCACCGAATTCCTTTACGATTAATTTGAATGCCGAGCAGCAGGAACAGCTATGCGAACTGTTGCATCGCGGCAATTACCGTCTGGTTCGAGTGCCGCATGCCCGGGTTGCGGCCGAGACGGAACATTGCCGCATTGCGCTCTTCGGGAAAAGCGGCAAATGTCTTGTGCAGGGCAAGGGCGCCGCTGAATTCGTCGAGTTTGTTTTGGAACCTCAAGTGCTGGGCGAAGCGCGAGTGGGTTACGAGACCGTTCACGACCCGCGGGTGGCCGAAGCCCACATGGGGGTTGATGAAAGCGGCAAGGGTGATTTTTTTGGGCCGATGGTGATTGCCGCGGCCTATCTGGACGCCGAGCTAATCCCGAAGTTTGGCGAAATGGATGTCAAGGATAGTAAACGTTATACCAGTGAGAAGCGGTTGCTGGAGGTGGCGGGCAATCTGCGTCGCTTGCTGGGACGCCGTTTCAGTATCGTCTCGATTGGGCCGGCGGCATATAACCGGCTGTATCGTCAGATGCGCAGTGTCAACGCGATTCTGGCCTGGGGCCATGCTCGCGCCATCGAGAATTTGCTTGATGCCGTTCCGGATTGTCCGCGCGCGATTTCTGATCAGTTCGGCAATGCCGGGCAGGTAAAAAAAGCGCTGCTGCAGAAGGGACGCAGGATTGAACTGGAGCAGCGCCCGCGTGCCGAATCCGATCCGGCGGTGGCCGCCGCATCCGTCCTGGCGCGCGCCGCGTTTGTTTATGCCCTCAAAAAAATGGAGGATTTACACGGAATACCCTTTAAAAAAGGAGCTTCGGAAGCGGTTCGTGAGGCGGCAGTGCGCCTGGTTACGGCGCATGGGCCGGCGATTTTGGTGAAGACGGCCAAATGCCATTTCCGAACGACCGACAAGGTTCTGGCGCAAACCGGCGCCGATCGAACGATTTTGGGGCCCGATGGGCAAGCTGTCTCAAAACCGGTTGACCGTTCCCGTTATCAACGGTCGCGAACCGTTCCCGCAGCGGACCATTGAACCGCACCGTTCGTTTTTATACGGACGATGTTTGCTTAAGGAAACATGCTATATGACGCCATCAACCAATCTTAGACCTACCCCCGACAAAGCGGATCCGTCCCCTTTTTCGTCGCGCGGGGAGAATGGCAGCCGTCTTTCCCGGCTTGGGTCGCGAATGATTTCCGGTCCGATGCAGATGACGCTCGACGGCGTGGTCATGACGTTTGCGTTCATGTTGGCCTATTTGCTGCGTTTTGATTTTGCGCCCAGTGTGCATAACTTGCGTAGTGCATTTTTTCAATTGCCGTCCGTCTTGTTGTTGCAGTTTCTGGCGCTTCATTATTGCGGTGTTTACCGTTTTATCTGGCGCTATATCAGTCTTTTGGAAATTCCGTTTTTTTTGCGTGCCAGCTTGTTTTCAGCATTTCCGTTGCTCCTGATGCGGATCTTTTTGCCTGCGGAGTTGGCCGAGTTGCGGGTGCCGGTGTCAATTATTGTGCTCAACGCCGGCCTGATGTTTGCCATGATTATCGGTTTACGTGTTTTACGCCGGTTTATGTACGAGCGGGGTGAGCGGCGCGACGTGCGACCTTCCCCAAGAACAAACCAGTCGCCGCGTAATGTTCTGTTGATCGGGGCTGGTCGCGCCGGCGTAACTGCGGCTCGCGAGATCCGAAGTCGTCCGGACATGAATATGAATGTGCTGGGTTTTCTTGATGACGACCCGACCAAACGCGGCACGGTGGTGCAGGGGATACGTGTTCTTGGTGAGACCGATAGTATTCCTGATCTCACGCGTAAACTGGGTATCGCGGAGGTCATTATCACCATTGCCAATGCATCGCACGGGCAGTTGCGGCATATTGTCGAGCATTGCGAGAAAGCATGCGTCAAAATGCGGATTATTCCGGCACTGCAGGAAATCATTGACGGTCGGTTGCGGATTGAGAGTATTCGGGATGTCCAAATCGAGGATCTTCTGGGGCGGGATCAGGTTTTTCTCGATGATTCCGCGATCGGCCGGTTTGTGCGGGACAAGGTGGTATTGATAACCGGCAGTGGTGGCTCGATCGGTTCTGAAATAGCCAGGCAGGTGGCTGCGCGTCAGCCGCGTCGCTTATTGCTTGTGGAGCGTGCCGAGTTTGCGTTGTACGAAATCGATCGTGAAATCCGCCAGTTGCAGCCTGGCCTTGCGGTTGACTCGCTGTTGGCGGATGTTGGCGACGAAGCCCGGATTACGTCCCTTTTCCGGCAATACCGGCCGGCTTTGGTTTTCCATGCTGCCGCCCATAAACACGTGCCTTTGGTCGAATGTAATGCTATCGAGGCAGTAAAAAACAATGTGTTGGCCACCCACCGGCTTGGAAAAATTGCCGGGGATGCCGGGGTTGAGGCCTTTGTCTTGATCTCTTCCGACAAGGCGGTCAACCCCACGTCCGTCATGGGGGCCACCAAACGCGCGGCCGAATTGATTGTCCAGGATTTGAATCTGAAGTATTCGACCCGATTCCTGGCGGTACGGTTTGGGAATGTTCTGGGGTCGGCCGGCTCGGTGATCCCGTTGTTCCGCGAACAAATCCGTGGTGGCGGCCCCGTGACGGTGACCCATCCGGACATGGTACGTTATTTCATGACCATTCCTGAAGCCGTCAGCCTGGTTCTACAGGCGGGCGCCATGGGTAAAGGCGGGGAGGTGTTTGTGCTTGATATGGGCGAACCGGTACGGGTGCTGGATCTGGCTTCCGAAATGATCCGGCTCTCCGGCTTGACGCCGGGGAAAGATATCCAGATTGCGATTACCGGGATGCGGCCCGGCGAAAAACTGTATGAAGAATTGCAGACGGACAATGAACGGGTTATTAATACCGCCCATCCCAAGATTTTTATCGGGCGTATCAAGCCGGATAGCGATGGAATGGTTGCCGAGATGTTACAGCGATTGACACAGATTGTTGAAGGTGAACACGAGATCGAATTACGGCGTTATTTGAATTCGATCCTTCCCGAAGCCCGGTTGCATGTCGCCTCCTGAGATTGGCGGTCGAAATAACGCGCTCAGGATGGGTGCCGTGAAGGGTTTCGGATCCAATTTTTGATGCGGTGCTTGGCGTTGTAGTACCAGAATGGAATTTTCATCCATTGTCGGTAGGTTATGCCGGCCGCCTCAAGGTAGGCTGACAGCAACCGGTGGCGGCGTTGGTTTTGCAGCGGGTGGCATATCCGCATCAGATCACATAACCGCCGCCGCCGGTCAAGCGGGAAGGGGAAAAAGCGGGCACGCGCGGTATCGATTAGCGAAAACCCGATTTCCGGTGCGGTCGTGCTGGATTGCTCGATGGTGACAAGGATATTACCCGCCGATAGATCGCGAAAGAAGACGCCTTTACGGTGCATTTCAGACAGAAACTTCGTGAGACATTCAAAAAAGACAGGTTGTGAAACATGCTCTGTAACACCGTCGCGTGTCCCGTTCCCGTATGCGTTGAATACCGAGCGTACCGAATGGGGGGTGTCGAGTGCAGCGCAGACATAGTAGCTTTCGCTTAAGGTTTCGCGATGCCGACGCTGCAAAAAGGCGACCGGCGTCGGTGTCGGCAACCCGCGGCGTCGTAACTCAATCGCGCCGTTCCATGATCGGCGCGCGCGGGATGGCTTGAAATATTGCAATATCCGGCGCGCACCGCGCGATGCCCCCGTTTTTTTGACAACAACTTGCTGTTCGGGTATCCATGGGGACGTCTGCCGCCAGACCTGGTTGCGCGCATGCCGCATGAATGCCGCCGTCTCGGCCGGCGGTTTCCAGAGATCGGGATCGGCAGCGTCCGGCGGTAACGACCCGCTGAGCGGCGGCAGGGCGGCCATGCCGAACCAGTCGTTTGCGCTTAAACGATGATAGTCGAGCGTGTCGCTTGAGCCCTCGAAACGGACGCCGGGAACCGATCGGGCGGTTGCGAGGATTTCCGCTTCCGCAAGATCCGGCCATATCCAGTATGTCGGCGATTCCGAAAGCGTTCTTGGCGGGGCCGCCAGGCGGTGCCCGTCACGATCCCATACCTGAGCCCGCGCGGCTTGATCGGCCGGATAAATGTCGGTTGTGAAGGCGCGCCGGCCGTCGCGTGTCCAGCCGATATGCAGGCAACCTTGCGCTAGCTGAAACGCAAGCACAAACAGGTTTGGATCGCCGGAATAAGCCTTGATGAAAGTCGAGCCCTGCAACCTGCCGGCCGCCGTGCGGAAAGCCGCCAATGCCGGCCTTTGCCTGAAACCCGCTAAGTTGCCGGGAACGCGTGTATAGCGAGTGACATGCGGGATCTCGGGCGGATAGAAATCGGTACCGTCGTCTATCAGTCCCTCGCGTTGCCCGATCAAGGGTCCCCAGTATATTTGGCGGAGAACCCCGCTGAGGGCTGCCATGATACAGTAGCGGCTGACATAATCGGCTTGTTTCTGTTCAATGTTTCCGGAAAAACGGGCGAGCCGGCGCAGACTCCAGGCGGCATGGGTGCTGATCGTTTCCGAAACGCCGGACCAGCGGGAGACGGCATGCAAAATGCGTGCCTTGCGAAGCAAGTCGAACTTGAGCCATCCGGCAAGCCGCCGTCCGGCGATTTTGTGGTCGTACTGTTCCGGTTCGCCCGCCCTTTCGACAAAGAGATTGTCGCTATGATATCGCGGTAATTGTTGCTGACGGCGCATGATATCCAGCAATACGATGTTGTATACCGGTTCGAAGTCCGTGACGTTGGGCGCCGCCACCGCAATGCCGCGGGAGACGGCCATTTGGTAGGCGGCCGCGTATTCAGTTAAAAACGATGCCGGCGTTCCTTCGTACCAGCGGCGGCGATTGACGGTGGCCCCGAGTTCGATCATTGAAATCGAATTGCCGACCCGGTCAAGCAATCGTTCCAAGGCGTTGAGTCCGGCATCGGTTGTAGACTTTGCGGCGCCAGGGTCGCGGCCGCGGGATGTCCCGCCGTCGACAGCCTGCCTGCGCCGAAGTGACTTCGGCAGGCAAGGGTGCAGGCAAACATTAAAACCCTCGTGTAGCAGGCGCTCGAGTAAACGGGGTTCATGGGGCTCGGGTAGGGGCAGGCTGTAGTCCAGACGAACCGATTTAATGTTTAGATCCCGCAACTGTGAAATCAGGTAGTCGTCGATGGCAGGGTCGGATGCGCCGGCCACGCAAATTCCGAAAAAATCGGCAGAAATCTTTAAACCGCCGCGCAAACTACGGTCAAGCGAACGGCGTGCGGCGCCCGACATCACAAAACGCAGGTTGGCGGATAACGCGTCGACAAGCGTTGGCGATTGTTTTGCCGGGTTGACCGCCAACGTCGGCTCGTGATGGTTTGCCTGCGTCGAAGCTGTTTCGGCAGGCAGGTGCACGTTCCTGCTTTTCGATGGATATACAGGTTTTTGAGTGTATCTTGTTTTATGCAACATGGAATTTATTGATGGCTCGGATGATCATGGACGATAATGCCTTATTTGTCCAGTGATTAGTGACTTATCCGCTTATCCGGGCATGCGGTTAACAATTACCAAAAATGAGATTGAATGATCGTTTGCGGCCTGATATGATTTCTGTTTAAGCAACCAACCCGCCTGCGCCAAGCCTGCGGCGTGGCAGGGCGAAGCGAAGGTTACGCTTTGCGGGAAAAGCGGGTTGCCAGGAATGCGTCAGGCCGGAAAGAAAGCAAAAGGAAGGAATACCTATGTTGAGTCACCAAATCAAGAAGGGCGTGACCCGGGCGCCGCATCGCAGTCTGTTGCGGGCAACCGGTGTTACCGAAACCGATTTCGAAAAGCCGTTTATCGCCGTCTGTAATGCCTTTGTCGAGATCATTCCGGGACACGTACATCTGGATCGTGTCTCCAAGATTGTCAAGAATGCTATTCGGCGTGCCGGCGGCGTGCCGTTCGAGTTTAATACGATCGGTATTTGCGATGGGATTGCGATGGGCCATGGGGGCATGAAATATTCGCTGCCGAGTCGTGAACTGATTGCCGACTGCGTTGAAACCATGCTGCGTGCCCATTGTTTTGATGCCATGGTATGTATACCGAATTGCGACAAGATCGTCCCGGGGATGGCCATGGGTGCGATGCGGGCCAATATCCCGACCTTGATGGTGAGCGGCGGTCCAATGGCGGCCGGCCGGACGCCCGATGGGCGGACGGTAGATTTGATCAGTGTATTCGAAGGGGTGGCGGAACGGCGCGCCGATCGGATCGATGATGCCGCCTTACAGACGCTGGAATGCCATGCCTGTCCGTCAAAAGGTTCCTGTTCCGGGATGTTTACCGCCAATTCGATGAATTGTTTGTGCGAGGCGCTTGGGATGGCGTTGCCGGGAAACGGAACCATTTTGGCGACCGACCGGCGCCGCACGGCCTTGTACCGTAAAGCCGGCAAGCGGATTGTTGAAATGGCTGCAAACGGTGGGCCGCTGCCGCGTGAGATTGTAACCGAGCGTTCTCTGGATAACGCGTTTGCTGTTGATATGGCCATGGGCGGCAGCACCAACACCGTTTTACATGCCTTGGCGATTGCCCATGAAGCCGGAGTATCCTACGATTTGGAACGGATTAACGATATTTCGAAACGTTGCCCGAACATATGCAAGGTTTCGCCCTCGTCGGATTATCATATCCAGGATGTCGATCAGGTTGGCGGGGTTTCGGCGATTATCAAGGAAATCGCGAAAGTACCCGGTTTGATCGATCTTAATCTGCCTACGGTGACCGGACGGACGTTGCAACGCAACATAGCGCGGGCGCCGGCCGCTGATGGTGCGGTCATCCGTTCGATTGAGCAAGCTTATTCCGAGGACGGCGGGTTAACCATTTTGCGCGGCAATCTGGCGCCCGAGGGGGCGGTGGTCAAAAAAGCCGGCGTCGCGCCCGGAATGCTGGTTTTCCGTGGGCCGGCGGTGGTTTTTGAGTCGCAGGAAGAGGCTTGCAACGGGATTTTGGCCGGTCGCGTCAAGGCGGGTGACGTGGTTGTGATTCGCTATGAAGGACCGCGTGGCGGCCCCGGAATGCAGGAAATGCTGGCGCCCACTTCATATATTATGGGCCAAGGCCTGGGCGAAAGCGTGGCGTTGATTACCGACGGCCGGTTTTCCGGCGGCACCCGCGGCGCCTGTATTGGACATGTTTCGCCGGAGGCAGCCGCCGGCGGTCTGATTGGAATGATCCGCGATGGCGATCCGATTGTTATCGATATCCCGCGGCATACGCTTGAGGTCGATGTGGCCGCCGGTGATCTCGAGGCGCGCCGTCGCGATGCCGTGCCGCCGCCGCCGCGTGCCGTGTCCGGGTTCCTGGCCCGTTATGCCGAGCGGGTGACCAGCGCCGGTACGGGTGCCGTGTATCGCTAACATCCGCGCTTAACCCGTAGTCAATCCGTTAATTCGAAATAAACGGTGACCCGCGGCCGGCGCGTGGCGAAGCCGGATGACAATCCCGGCACCCGGTTGACGGCATCCATGGCAGCCCGGACCGAGGCATCCATCGCTTGGTCGCCCGATGACTGTTCAATCGCGTATTCCAGAATGGTTCCCTGCGAGTCCATCCGGAGCGATACCACGGTGACCCGTCCCTGCAAATGATGGCCGGAGGGTTGTCGCCAGGCCCGATGCAAGGTTTGCCGGATTAATTCCAGGTCGCGTTGTTCGTCGCTGGGCGTGATTTGTGTCGAGGGCGTTTCCGATACGAGGGTGTCCGCTAGCAGATCATGCAATTCCGCGGTGGTCAATGCCGGTTGCGGATCCGTTTCCGGCGACGTGTCGCGTTGGCGTCTCACGCGTTCCTGACTGACTTCAATCCGGGGCCGTCGACGCACCGGTTCGGGTTCGGGGTCGGGTTCGGGAACCGGATCGGCGGCCGGTTGGTTGGTCGTGACGATCGATTCGGCTGCC